>JAYVPE010000455.1:0-16025 GCA_043757575.1 Pirellula sp. | reverse complement strand
GTACTCGAGCAGGTACTTCCAAGATCGACATCTCCTAACACTCAACTAACGAGCACCCTAGAACGAATGCCGATTCGATCGACGGACCGTAAGGTTGTCTATCACCAGGTAGGCCATTTCGAAGCCCCCAACTGGACGCCTGACGGTAAAAACTTCATTTTCAACCAGCGTGGTAAACTAGTTCGTTTGCCGGTCGCAGGTGGTGAGCCGGAACTCATACCGACCGGGTTTGCAACGCGCATCAACAACGACCATGGCATCTCGGCCGACGGAACGACCTTAGCGATCAGCGACCAAACGAAGACGGGTAAGTCAGTGATTTACACTTTGCCGATCGAAGGTGGTGAACCGGCTGAGATTACTCCGCTGGCTCCATCGTATTGGCACGGTTGGTCGCCAGATGGCAAGACGCTCGTTTACTGTGCCGATCGCAACCAGAACTACGACGTTTATTCGATACCTGTTGAGGGTGGTAAGGAAACGCGGCTCACAACAACGAATGGTTTGGACGACGGACCGGAGTATTCTCCAGACGGTAAGACCATCTATTTCAACTCCGTTCGTAGTGGGTCCATGAAAATCTGGCGAATGAACGCGGATGGTTCTGAACCGACGCAACTGACTAATGACCGGTATCAAGACTGGTTTGCGCATCCGTCGCCTGATGGCCGTTGGTTAGTATTCGTATCGTACGAAAGTACGGTTGCGCCAAGCGATCACCCAGCGAATAAGGATGTCATGATTCGAATCTTGCCAACAAGCGGTGGAGAACCGCGGATCTTAGCAAAACTATTTGGTGGCCAGGGAACCATGAACGTCCCATCCTGGTCGCCCGATAGCAGGGAGATCGCATTTGTAAGCTACCGGCTCATTAAGGCACCGTAATGTTCCCCCTAAAGCAGGCGCAATGATGTATAGAATTTGGTTTATTCCTGTAATCCTATGTTTGGTGACACATCCAGGATCGAGTAATTAGCAGCATGGGTGATGGCAGCCCCAAGTCCCAAGACGATTTCAGACATTTATTCCAGGATAAGATCCATGTTTATTCGAACAGCATTTTTGGTCGCGATAGTAATTTACGCGTTCAATTGCTCCACAACAACCATCGCTTTTCCACCACAGTCATTGGCGGACTTGGTAATTACCAACGCCAAGATTTTGGCGCCGACTAAAGAGACTCACCAGGCGATCGCGATTCGCGCTGATTCGATCCTAGCCGTCGGGTCGAACGCTCAAATCGAATCCCTAATCGGACCGACTACGATTTGCATTGATGCCAAGGGTGGAACCGTTACTCCTGGCCTCAATGATGCACACGTTCATTTCTTGTCCGGCAGTCTTTCCATGGGCCAAGTCGACTTGCTCGATGCAGAAACATTTCCCGAAATAGAAACTCGCATTCGAGATTTTGTCGCATTGCATCGAGAGGAAACGTGTATCGTGGGGCGAGGTTGGCTCTACGGAGCGTTCCCAGGTGGCTTGCCTACCAAGGAGCAACTGGACCGTTTGATTTCCGATCGTCCCGCGATCATAAAATGCTACGACGGCCATACAGTATGGGTAAACTCGAAAGCGCTTGAGTTGGCAGGCGTTAATCGAGCGAGCCTCGATCCGCCGAATGGGATTATCGTTCGGGATCCATTAACTGGCGAGCCAACGGGCGCGTTAAAGGAAGCGGCAATGGGGCTCGTTGACAAGGTCATCCCGACGCCATCCAGAGAAGAGAAACTTCTTGCCTTGAAACGAGGGATCGCTGAATCGCATCGGTTCGGTGTCACCAGTGTTCAAGAAGCAGGGTTGAATGCAGTCGACATTGAATTAATCGAATCGCTTCGTGCCAATCAGGAACTGAAGCTTCGCATGAATATTGCCCTTGAGGCAAAACCTGGGATGTCCGAGCGGGATGCGGATCAGTTGGAAGTGATTCGCAAACGCTTCCCTCTAATTCCGATTCGATCCGTCAAACTCTATGCGGACGGAGTGATTGAGTCTCACACGGCGGCTGTTTTGAAACCCTATTCGAACAATCCCAGCCGAGGATTGCCAGAGTTTGATGTCGATGATTTGGACCGAGTGGTAGCAATGTTGGATCGTCGCGGTTGGCAGATCATGATCCATGCTATCGGTGATGCAGGGATTCGAATATCGCTCGATGCAATTGAACGAGCAATCAAAGTGAATTCGTCGCTCAAACGAGAACGACGTCATCGCATCGAGCATATCGAATCGATAAGCCGTAAAGATATTCCGAGATTTGGTCAGCTTGGAGTCCTAGCCTCGATGCAACCCTATCATGCAAGCCCCAACAGCAACATCTTCAATGTGTGGGCTGTTAACCTTGGCCCGGATCGAGCTTCAAGGGCTTGGTGTTGGAAGAGTATTCAGGACGCTGGAGGCAAATTAGCTTTTGGAAGCGATTGGCCTATCGTTGGAATCGATCCGCGTCAAGGTATCCACACTGCCTTGACACGCCAGACAGCCTTGGGCGATCCGCCAAATGGGTTCATTCCTGAGCAACGTTTACCTCTCAAGACAGTACTCGAAGCCTACACTCAGGGCTCGGCCTTCGCAGAGTTTGCCGAGCAACAAAAAGGAACGCTTGAAGTAGGGAAACTGGCTGACTTGGCCGTTTGGGATTGTGATCTTTTTTCTGTACCCAAGCAGAACGTGAGGACTGCTTCCGTGACCCATACGATTCTGGGTGGTTGCATCGTCTACGGAACCGTTCCATAGATTGAACGGGCCAATTTTCTATGGTTTTTTAGGTGAAAAGTCAGCCAACTTAAATCGAAGAAAAATTTAGCTCAGTCGAACTCGAACTTCGTACTACAACTTCAACTCCATGATCGAAAAGTCGTCGTCGAGAACGTCGCCACCTTTGAGCATTCGGACGTGCTTTATGAGACGGTCCATTGCGTTTTGATCCGCGTCCTCGGGTTGGGACATAAATTGCATGAACTCGCGAAACGTCCACATAACACCATCCTGCTTGTCGATTTCAAAAACGCCGTCGCTGTAAATAAAGATCTTTGCGTTCTCAGGAACGACAATCTCCTTTTGTTCAAAGTCATCCCATTCAAACATTCCGACACCCGGGTTCAAAGACTCCAGCTCCACGGGTGCTGTTTGCCCTGGTTTGAAGAGCAATGCGGATGGATGACCACCGGCACACCAAACGAGCTTGCGCGTTTTGGGTTCAAACACGCCATACCACATCGTAAAGGTTCGCCCGTCCTGCTCCTCCATCTTAAACGTATTGTTCAACGCTGAAAGCACTTGACTTGGATTCGCGAAATCAACATTCGGTAAGGCTCGAGCGCGAAGCACATTCGAGACCGTAACTCCCAGCAGTGCCGATGCCAGCCCATGTCCCGTCACATCTAGCAAGAAGACAGCAAAGCGTTCTTCATCCAATGGAAAATAGCCGAGGGAATCACCACCCAACTCTGCACTGGGCACGAATCTCCAATCGATATGAAAGGGTTCTTGGATAGGCGGCGGAATCAAAGAGGCAACATACTTGGCACCTGTTTCCATCTCGTGCATCATACGTTGTTCGCTCGCCGACAGTTTCGTAAACATGTCGTTTCGTTCGAGGAGATTGATGTATGCTCGCGAGTGGTATCGAATCCGTGCGATCAGTTCAATCCTGTCTGGCAGTTTCACTAAGTAGTCGTTGGCTCCCAGTCCGAATGCTTCCGCTTTGGTCTTTGCATCTTCGGTCGACGAAAGCACAATCAGAGGTGTTTCTCGAGTGGCAGAATGTGACCGAAAGAACTTTACTAAGGTTAGCCCATCGACCTCAGGCATTACCAAATCCTGCAAGATCACAGTGGGCTTGAGGTTGGTAGCCATCTCGATCGATTCAAACGGGTTTTGGCAAAAATGGAACTGAATGTCGGGTTGATCCGCCAACATTCTTTTGATCGCCTGCCCAACGATTGCTTGGTCGTCGACTAACAAAACGACGGGGCCATTTGGTTGGGTTGCCGTATTGGAATTGGAATTGGAATTGGAAATTCCTGACATACGATTAATCCTAGATAATTTTCCCTAAAACCCACTCGACGTTACAATCGATTCAATCTACCTCAACGGCACATTTCCGTCGCGGAAAGTCCCCAGCTTTATTAGGATCGTTGCTTCTTAATTGAATCTCGACCTGTCTAGTCTAGACTAAGACCTCAGGTTTTCCATTTGAAAGTAAAGGAATCACGCGTGAGCCACGACCACAACGAAATGATGCTGGAGCTTTTCCGCGCCGAAGTCGAAACGCACGCAGCATCGCTAACCAACGGACTGCTCAAACTGGAACATGACTCCAATACGCCCGGTCTGCTCGATGGAATGATGCGAGCCGCACATTCAATTAAAGGAGCTGCAAGGATTGTACGTATTATGCCAGCAGTCGAAGTTTCACATGTGATGGAAGACTGCTTTGTCGCCGCTCAACGGGGCGAATTGGTACTGGAACCAAACGGTATAGACGTGCTGCTTCAATCTGTGGATTTACTTGCTCAAATCTCTAACGAGTCCAAAAGCGAGACCGCTAACTGGGATTCTTTCCAGGATATTACCGCGTCCACCGTTGCACAATTACGTTGCGTCCTACAAGGAAAGCCAGTTGCTTCGAACGTTGAGGAAACCAGGCCCATTAAGCAAATAGCTGAACCTGAAACAAAAACATCGACTTCGAACACCGTCGTCCCCAGAAGCCAGCCTGCGGCGAAACAAACTCCCGTCCAACCGGAAACAAAGAAACCGTCCAATCATTTGCTCGTGCCATCGGTGCTGTTGGCAAAAAACGCAGAGGGTTTGCGTCAGGAATTGTTGGCGGCATTTGCGCACGAGCCGCCTTACAAAGAAGTTGTTTTGGACTTGTCAAAAACCGAGGATCTCGACGCTATCGGCTTAGCCTTGCTGCATTCAGCCATAATGTATGCGGCGAAGGGTAGCCGTGAACTGAAGCTCCAACATGCTTCGCCCAAGATTAGCCGAGTTCTTTCCGCCATGGGTATTGCTAGTCAAGCTTCTCGAATCGAGGACCAGGATGGTTAGCATATCGAATACTTTACGTGCGGATTTTGTTGTTGAGTCGCGAGAACACCTTCAGGTTTTAGAAGACTCGATGCTGTCCATAGAAAATGCCGTGAGCGAGTCGGATGTTCGAGAGTTCATCGACACCAGCTTGCGAGCTGTGCACTCGTTGAAGGGCAATGCCGGGTTTATGGGCTTTCACACTCTTCAAAAGATAGCCCATGCGATAGAGAGCGTCTTGGAAAACTACCGAGATAGTTCGGTCGCACCGCCGCGATCGGTCGTAGAAGCGATACTCGTTACCAATGATCGACTTGCGGCAATGCTGGATGATCTGGACCATAGCGAATCACAAGACATCAGCAGTTTGTTGCTTCGGCTCAATGGCATCGTTGGTTCTTCGTCGGACAATTCTCTAGTCGATTCAACGCCCAATACAACGACGGCATTCCAATTCCGCCTGCCTTCGGCACCTTTCGAAATCCTTGCTATTCTCGACGCAATCATTGCGATCGGGACAGTGCGAAAGGCTGAGTGGCCTGAATGCGGTTTAACTACAAGCGTCGAACGCTGGGAGGATTCAGAAATCGAAATCGAAGTTGAATTGAATGCCGATTCAACAATTTTTGACCTTCATCGTCAGCTATCACTGCATATTCCCACGATGCAATGGAGCGAGTTAGGCGCAGTAGATCTGCGAACACTAGAGTACAGTGATGGCCAGGGAATCCTAAAGCAATTTCACGAACAATTCCCGCAGCTCGCCGGGGGACTCTATTATGAACCCGCCGATTTGGCAACGGGCGTTCCAACGTCCGTTGTTTGGATAGCGAATGGAAAACCGATCGAGACGATTGAGAGCATTCCAATCGAACCGCCATCGATCACGCATATTCCAGTTCACATACCAGCCGAATCCGTGCGAGCGGTTCCCAAGGTCGATCCGTTCTCATTTCCAACGCCGGAATCCAATCCTGCAAAAGTCGAGCATAAAGAAAATCCGGATGGTGCGGTCGCCAAACAATTCGACATTGCCGCTGCACCTAATTTTGGCGCCGAACGCTCTGTCAGTTTACGTATTCATGTCGAACTTTTAGATCGACTGATGAATTTGGTCGGCGAACTAACTCTAGTCCGTAATCAAGCCTTGCTCGCGTTCGGTGAGTTAGATGGCACTCCGCGTGCCGTCATCCAACGCCTCAATTCGGTCACCTCCGAATTACAGGTTTCTGTGCTCAAGACGCGGATGCAGCCCGTCGGCAGTCTTTTTGACCGCTTCCCTCGAATGGTACGCGATCTCAGCCGTCAATTAGGCAAAGAGATTGAGCTCGTAACGGTTGGACAAGAAGTGGAACTCGACAAAACGGTTCTGGAACAGCTTTCCGACCCCCTGATTCATCTCATTCGAAACAGCATCGACCATGGGTTGGAAACACCAAGGGTACGCCTTCATGCAGGCAAACCACGGATTGGAAAAGTAACATTGTCCGCCAAGACGGCAGACGGACAGGTCGTCATCGAGGTCCGTGACGATGGACGTGGCATTGATCCGAACGCAATACGAACTAAAGTTTTGGCACTAGGGCTAAAGACCGAAGCCGAATTATCCAAGATCTCAGCCAAGGAACTTTACTCCTATATTTTGCTCCCAGGCTTCTCCACAGCCAAACAAGTTAGCGATGTTTCCGGTCGCGGTGTTGGTATGGACGTCGTTCGGACCAACATCGAACGGCTTGAAGGATCGTTGACCATCGATTCGAAGCCAGGCAAAGGAACTGCAATGGTCATGAGAGTTCCACTTACGCTTGCGATTATTCCTTGTTTGATCGTAACCGTCGGTGAGGAACGATTCGCAGTGCCGCAACGTGGACTGGACGAAATCGTGTGTTTGTACCCAGGAGGACAAGGCGCAATTGAACACGCATACGACACGGAGATGTATCGACTCAGGGAAGTCCTGCTACCGATTGTTCGCTATGCGGAAGTGCTTAAACGGACGAAACCGTTCAATGCCGCCGTGAAGTGCGAAATAATGGCTGCCAACATCCCAGACAAACGAGATCCAAAGCGCATTGAGTACATCCTAGTCCTTCGTACCGGAGACAGAAAGTTCGGCCTGTTGGTCGATGACGTTCGCGGGACAGTGGAAGTCGTCGTCAAGCCAATGCATCCATCGTTAAAGAAAATCGGTATCTTCGCGGGCGCAACGCTCATGGGAGACGGTTGTGTCTCGCTCATCTCCAACATCGACGGCGTGGCGGAGCATGCAGATTGCTTCGGAGTCGAAACTATCGCAAAAGAAGAAATACTCCGAGACGCCGCCGAGGTACATCGCGTTTTATTGTTTGAATATGGACATGAAGAGCAATTTGCAGTTCCCTTGGTCCAAGTGCGTCGCATCGAATCGATTTCTATGGATCGCGTAGAACATGTGGGAGATCAAAGTTTTATCACGATCGAGGGGGTGCCGACACGCATTGTTCATCTCGACAAGTACCTTAATGTTTCGTCTTGTGAACCATTGCCTGAAATGCATTTGCTACTTCCAAAATTTGTTCGCGAGCCGATGGGCATACTGGTTTCGCGAATCATTGATTCCGAATCGCTTTCCATCGAAATACACGAGGTAGCGGTTGATGATCCAGGCATCTTGGGCACGGCCATAGTCCGTGGACGACTAGCGCTCTTCTTAGACACGCAGTATCTCCGTGAAAAGATCTTTGGTTCCGTTGCCGACAAGCAAGTGGTTCAAAAAAGGCCATCGGAGAATGCCGACGACGACGCGTTGACGTCCACTTATGAACCAGTCAATGGTTCCCACCGTCTATTGCTCGTGGACGATACGCGGTTCTTTCGAGAAGTGGTCAAACGCTATTTTGAACGAGAAGGTCTATCTGTCGTGACAGCGGTCGATGGATTAGACGGAATGCGCAAACTGGCCAGCGAATCATTTGACTTAGTTGTATCCGATATCGAAATGCCCAACATGAATGGCTGGCAGTTTTGCACAGCCGCCAGAAAAGCGGGATGCAAGACAAAATTTCTAGCTCTCTCATCGCTTAACAAGGCCGAAAACGAGAGCAAGGCGAAGGCATGCGGTTTCGATGGCTTCGAAGAAAAACTCAATCACGATCGGTTGATTGTAACGGTTCGAAAACTCTTAGGTGTCGAAAGCGAGGAGAGTTAAATGATCGATCAGCCAACCATGTTTTGCACATTCGGGGCAGCCGGGCGTTTGTTTGGCATACCTTTGGCCGACATCAAGGAAATAACAGATGACGTTACATGCACTCGCATCCCGCACGCGCCCTTTGGCGTACGTGGGTATATCAATATTCGGGGCCAGATTATCCTGGGACTGGACCTGAAGCAACTGCTCGAGCTTCCTGTGGTTAACGCCGAGGATGCTCGTCGTTTGGTTATTTTCAAGCCCGCAATAGGGCAAGCATTTGGACTGTTCGTCGATCAGGTCGGCGAAATCGTCTCCGTTACGAGTAGCGATCTAGATGCAGGCGAATCGGTCAGGCTTGGGCTGGCGTCAAACGGGCGCAGTGGGTTGATCGAACGAGTTGTCCGACTCCCTGAGCAATTATTGGTAGTCCTCAATCCACGAAAATTTCTGCCCATCGTTGAAATCGAAAGTCAAAGCACGAATACCTAATGAAAAACATCATGAAGAACCTCAATATAAGTACCAAGTTAATTTTGTTGACGTCCATCCTGTCCGTATTTCTATTGCTAACTGGATGGGTTGGACAATCTCGGCTTTCTACTCTTAATCGAAACAACGAAGTCTGGAGCAAAGAGACCATCACGAAGGTTGTGTCCGCAGCAGAGGTCCGAAGCAAGCTATTTGAAGTAATTCGATCGCAGAAGAATGCAGTGCTCGCTCGCTCTGACAATGAGTCTGCGGAATTCGCGGTTGCGAGTGAGGCTGCAGCAAAAGACCTGCGGCGGTTGGTCGAAGGATTGGATAACGCTTTAACTGCACCGAATGCAAAGGACTTGGCGGCCAGGTTGTTGGATAACGTCGATGTCTTATCGGGCTTAAATAAACAATGTTTAGTATTGACGAAACAAAACACAACGATTCAAGCGAATGCGATTCTCAAGAAGAAGATAATTCCAGCGGTGGAACGAATCGTGGAGATTGCAGACCGATCGCCAGAGGAATCGCCACCGGGTACGAATGCAACTTCGCCGAGGTCTTTTGCCACGACCAAAGAAGTTGGGAAACTTGCACACGGAATGCTCGTATCCTTAGCCCTTCAAGTGATTACTACTAGAGGCGAGGTTGAATTTTCTCAGATTGAAACGGAAACCCAAAGGAAGGTAGACGCCTTCAATATCGCGATAGGCACATATAGCGATCAAGATCGAAACACCGAGTCCGCGATCAAAGCCCAAGCGAACGGATTACGTGCTGATATGGATGAGTTTTTACGATTATCGACAGCCGACTCCAAGGCTAAGTCGGTTGCTATTTCTCTCAAGCAATCCAAAGAGATAACCGATGAAATACTTCTTAATCTCAATGAGATCAAGACCATGTTTGAAAGAGAAGCCAATGATGGAGTGAAGGCGAGTCAACGTATCTACAACGATAGTGTTCTCTCCATTGTTGGTATGACTGCGACGGGGTTGATTCTTGGTTTTGCAGCGTCGTTCTTTGTTTCCCGTTCGGTTTCCCGGCCCATTTTTCTTCTGAAGAATCTCGCCGTTGATATGGCAAGTGGCAATCTTATGTCCCGCGTCAATCTCTCACAAAAGGATGAGGTTGGAGAATTGGCGACAGCTACGGACTCCTTGGCCGATTCGTTAGCGGGCGTTGTCAAAAAAATTAAGAACGCATCGTCGGAACTGGTTTCGTCGTCGAATGATCTTGGTGGTATCGCCCAATCGTTAATCTCACAAAGCGCGTCTACTTCAACGCGAGCCAACGATGCGTCTATCTCCTCCGTGCAGTTGTCGACGAATATTAGCACCATGAGTTCGGCTGCGGAGGAATTGAGTATTAGCTTTGCAGCGATTTCTGCAGCGACGGAGGAAATGAGTGTTTCGGTGGGCGCCATTTCATCAGCGGCAGAGCAAACATCCAACAATGTCGCCGCCGTTTCAAGCGCCTTTCACGCGATTTCCGATGCGTTTGAACAGGTGTTAGGCAATGTCCGGAGCGGAGCTCAAGTCGCTAGCAATGCAAGCCACATGGCGGACTCGGCAACCTCAACTATGCAGCTTCTAGATCGTTCGAGTACAGAGATTAGCAAAGTAACCGAGACGATTAAGATGATCGCCCTGCAGACCAACCTCTTGGCACTGAATGCGACCATCGAGGCAGCGTCAGCCGGTGAAGCGGGCAAGGGATTTGCAGTCGTGGCTCATGAAATCAAACAACTCGCGAACCAGAGTGCAAGAGCTGCCGAAGACATTGCAACCAAAATCGAAGGAGTCCAGACTGGAACGCGACAAGCCGTCGGTGTTATACAGCAAATCGCTGGTGTAATCAAAGAAATCAACGCATCGGCCGACGGAATTTCCAAGTCCGTTGAGCAACAAAGCCGCGCTGCACAAACGATTTCGCACAATATTCATGAAGCAAATTCCGGGGTCGGGCAAATTGCACGGTCCATTGCCGAAGTCGCTGCAACGGCAAATGACATGGCTCGTAGCATCGCCGAAGCCACCCGAGGAGCCAACGACGTGTCTAGAAATGTTGGTCAAGCTGCCTTGGTGGCATCGTCGATTGCGGATACAATCGGTGAGGTCAGTAAAGCGACGATTGAAACAAATCGTTCTGCAAACGGGGTTATGACAGAATCCAAAGACCTCTCACAACTTTCCGTCGAGCTTTCCCAGATCGCCTCCCAATTCCAAATACCCAACAATGGTTTGTAACCCAATACGGATATTGATTGTGGATGATTCGCGAATTTTTCGCGGCATTTTGGAAAGTGTAATCTCGAAGATTCCAGATGCCGTAATCGTTGGGTCGGTATTCAATGGAGAAAAAGCACTCGAATTTTTGCGTCGTACTTCGGTCGATCTAGTTACCCTCGATATAGAAATGCCGGGGGTCAATGGTCTTGAAACGCTTAAAGCGATTCGCGAGTTAAATCGTGCGCAGCCGAATGCAGTTCAAACCGAATCGGTCTTGATCAGCTCGCTTACAAAACAGGGTGCAAAAAGCACAGTAGAAGGACTTCAGCTCGGTGCGATCAACTTTATCCTGAAGCCGAACGGTGGATCCGAGGCGGAGAATTTAGCTGCGTTGCACAATGCATTGCTTTCCACATTGCAACTGTTTCGAATGAAATACGCCTCCCCAGCGAATTCCGTGTCAGGTCGAATGGAGACTCCTCCAAAGCAGACCGGGCAAATGACTTCTGGAGCTGATACACGAACCAAGCCGCTGTCCTCCGGCTATAAGGCTATTGCCATCGGTATCTCAACGGGCGGTCCAGAGACCCTCGCAAAGATGCTGCCCGAGCTTGTCGGGAAAACAAAGGCACCTATCTTTATCGTTCAGCACAACCTGAATGGACTCAGTGGGTACATGGCCGACAGTCTAACGCGACGTCTCGGCCAAAGCGTTTCCGAAGCACAGGAGAACATGGCCGTCGTTCCAGGGGGAGTCTACATGGCGCAGAGCGGTAGCCACATGATTCTTCGACAACCGGGCGGAAATATCACGATCGGCTTGAGCGACGCGCCTCCGGAAAATCACTCTCGGCCAGCCGTCGACGTGTTTTTAAGGTCGGCGTCTGCGACTTACGGACCGACTTTAGTAACAGCTATCATGACAGGAATGCTCGACGATGGGGCCAAGGGTGTTCGAGTGGTCAAACGCGCAGGTGGATTCGTGATCGCTCAAGACCAAGCAACGAGTGTAATATGGGGCATGCCACGCGCTGCAATTGAAACTGGTTGCGTGGACTTGGTGTTGCCTTTGGAAAGGATTGCGCCAACGCTGCTTGAGCTGACGAAAGGAATGCGAGATACATGAATTTATCAGACCAGGAGTTCAAAGACATCCGGCTGCTCGTTCAACGACTCAGCGGGATTTGGCTTGGTGAAGACAAACAGTACTTGATTCGTTCAAGACTTGAACCAGTATTGCGGCTCAATAAATTATCAAGTTATGCAGAATTGGTTTTGCGATCGGCTGGCGTAGCGGGTTTGGCTCTGCAAGAAGAAGTCATAGAAGCGATTACAACGAAAGAGACTTCATTCAATCGAGATGGACACCCATTCGAAGAGTTTCGGCGAACACTCTTGCCAGAATTGATCCGAAGTAAATTCGATAGGCAGAGGAGTATCGGTTTGCCATTTGGAAAATTGAGGATTTGGTCGGCGGCCTCTTCCACCGGGAATGAAGCATACAGCTTGGCGATGGCAATCCTAGAGTACATTGAAACACAACCTCAAAACGGGCTCAATCCAATTCGATTGACATCGGACAGTTTTCAAATATTGGCCAGCGACATTTCTGAACAAGCGCTACAGAAAGCACGCGAGGGAAGTTATTACGAATGGGAATTGGATCGAGGACTTTCAAACGAATTAAAGCTAAAGTACTTTGATAAGAACGATAGCAATTTTACCGTTAAACCAGCAATTCGTTCCATGGTGGAATTCAAGCGATTGAATCTCATTAAACCTTTCGCAGACATCAACGGTTTCGACTTGGTACTATGTCGAAATTTGCTAATTTATTTTGATCAACACACGCGACGAGAGATTGTGGAGAAACTGGTAAACTCGTTAACGCAGGGAGGCATACTGATGTTAGGTGCGTCCGAAAGCCTTACTGTCTTGCCAAAAGGGCTTGTGCAAAGTCAAGTAGGCCGAACCGTCGTATATCGCAAAGCAAGCTCTTAGGAGATTGACAAAAGCAACAGGATGCGTCATTCACATTGTTGACACATTTACTCGATGCCAAGTACACAGCTCCAAACCGACAGGAAATGAATTGAACGGAACAAAGGAAGCAATCGCAAAAGCGGACACGCTCATCGAAGCGATGGGGTGGATCCGTAAATTTCGTGGCAAAACAACCGTCATCAAGCTTGGCGGCTCTCTGATGGCGAATCCAGATGCGATGCAGCATACCTTGTTGGACATCATTTTTATGGAGACCGTTGGAATGCGTCCGGTGGTCGTTCATGGAGGCGGGCCATCGATCAACAAGGCTATGGAAGTGGCGGCGATTGAACCTGTCTGGGTCAAAGGGCGTCGAGTCACGGACGCAAGGACCCTTGAAATTGTGGAAAGAACGCTGGCCTACGAATTGAATGAGCAGTTGACCAACGAAATAGAGCGATTAGGAGGTCGAGCTATGAATCTCAATTTCAGGACGACCAACGTGTTGTTCGGTGAAAAACTGTTGCTTGAAGAACCCGGTTCGGAACCGATGGATCTTGGATTTGTGGGTCATGTCACTCGAGTGGACCGACAGACAATCGAGGCCCTCACTTACACGGAACAGATTCCGATCATCCCTTCGATGTGTATGGATTCGAATGGCCAAAAGTACAACGTCAATGGAGACACCGCGGCGATGGCCGTCGCAGAAGCATTGGGAGCAGAAAAGCTAATTTTCATTAGTGACGTCAATGGTGTCAGACGCGACAAGTCAGATCCGAATAGCGTTATTCATTCGTTAACAGCATTAGAAGCAAGGCAACTGATTCAAGACGGAATCATTGCGGGAGGAATGATCCCTAAAGTAGAAGCGTGCTTGTCTACATTAGATCGTGGCGTCGGCAAAGTCCACATCATTGACGGTCAAGTCAGGCATTCGCTACTCCTTGAGATCTACACGACAGCCGGAATAGGTACGGAGATTATTCAAAGCAGATAACATGAAGCACCTTCGTTCTCTGTTCGATCTTTCGGTCGACGAATATCACGAAATCCTCGACATTGCCGATTCGTTAAAACGAAAGCTAGGCCTAGGCCATCGGCCAGATCTTCTTAAAAACCGTAGCCTCGCGCTGTTGTTTGAGAAGTCAAGTCTGCGTACGCGCGTCAGTTTCGAAGCAGGCATGATCCAACTAGGCGGTGCGGCAATCTATTTGACTAATGACGTGGGCTGGAGAGAGCGGGAATCCATCGCTGATTTCGTGCGCGTACTTTCCGGCTACTGTGACTTTGTCGTTTGTCGGGCGATCTCCCAGTCAACCGTCGATGAACTTGCTTCTCATAATGTATTGCCTGTCATTAACGGTCTGACCGATCAATCTCACCCATGTCAAGCGATGGCTGACATGATGACTATGCGTGAGTTCTCCAACGGTGAACTCAGGGGCAAACAGCTTACCTTCGTTGGCGACGGGAACAATGTCGCCCGTTCCCTATTGAAAAGCGCCGCGATTTGCGGCATGAAATTCAAACTTGTCGGCCCTGCCAAGTATCATATTGATCAACAATTGATCGAGCGCATTCGAGAGCATTTCGGCCAACTGGATTTCGAACAGGGGACGGACATTAGATCGCTCGTTCGGGATTCAGATTTTCTTTACACCGACGTCTGGACCAGCATGGGACAGGAGGCGGAGGCCAAAGCCCGTTCAACCGATTTCGTTCCTTACCAAATCAATGCGTCCATGATGAAATTCGCACCAACCCATTGCAAAGTGCTCCATTGTTTGCCTGCTCGCCGAGGGTTGGAGATTACGGACGAAGTAATCGATTCTCCCTGCAGTATCGTCTTTCCACAAGCTGCGAACCGAATGCACTTGCAAAAAAGTTTGTTGGTTTGGCTTGGCATTAGAAATGGATTCGTGCAATCCAGCCAACTTGACTAAGGTAATTGTGAAAGCGATGTCCCATGTGATTTTTCCTCCCGCCAGTTGCTTTTGTTCAAAGGAAATTCATTGGAAACCGGTTTGAATTTTGATCTAGAAAGGGTCTCTCCGACGGAGATGCTGAATGCGATCCAGTTGCATGTCAGCGAAGTGCTCAATCAAAGCATCGACGGCTCGATCCTCCCCATGGTTTCGGTCGGCGTACAAGGCGCACGCGGCCAAGACTTTATCGGTGCTGGCATTAGAAATATTAGCGAGGTTAAGGTTCATGGCGAGATTGGAGATTTCGGCTTCTGCTCCTTTGGCGATGGCGAATGTCGCGTCGAAGGTAATGTTGGCCATTTTTTCGGGCACTCCGTAGCGTCCGGAATCATACTTGTTCGAGGGCACGTAATGACATCCGTAGCCGCATTAGGAACTGGCGGCTTAATCGCGATTTATGGAAACGCCGGCGATCGAGCAGCCGTCGGAATGCAAGGAGCCGATGTGGTGATTCGCGGTTCGGTCGCGAATTACGCTGGGCTGGGGATGCAGAGCGGAACGCTGATTGTGGGCGGCTCAGCAGGACTGCATTTAGGTCATGGTATGCGAGGCGGAACCATTTATATTCGCGGAGAACCGGAGTCGATTAGCCCTGATATCGAAGAACAACGAATACGAGAACCCGATCGACTCAAAATTGGAATGCTTATGCTTAAATCAAGAATCAAGTCTGTAGGCAAAGAGTTTCGTATGTTCCATTCTATTCACCAGGAGGAATGAATTGACCAGTAAATCGAATTTGAATTCTCCACAGGACAAATTGCTATCCGTGCAATCGTCTATGCGATGTGAACCATTGCTTGCTAGAATCGATCCAATGCTGCGGGCATCGGCTAGTGAGCCAACGAATGCGTGCACGATACACGCCGCCAATGGGTTGGATGGTTTCACGTTGGCTCAACCTTTGTTTACCAGATTAACGGCGGACGCTGGACTTTCCCCAACCAGCCAACGGATTTTTTTGTCGGAGCTCAGTAGCTTTGGCATTGCATGGCTAGGAAACGCTGTCGAATCGAACGATCGCGTACTACAAGAACGGAGCGAATGTGGCGTAAGCGAGATGCATAGAATATCGCCGCTGCAGATAGACGATTCGATCGAGGTCGAATCCTTTCAGAACACCGCCGCAATTGAGTT
>JAYVPE010000454.1:0-4249 GCA_043757575.1 Pirellula sp. | reverse complement strand
TGGCTTTTGGACACCGGAGTATCTGAGTTACAAAGCCAAAGTACTTGAACAGTTCAGTGATCAGCCTGTGCTGTTGGCGATTGCAAAACCGTTGAAGGACAAATTCAGTGTCCCAATTGAACATCCAGCCATTTATTTCAAAGACACCCTCAAGGTGGAATCAGTACTTGAAATGCTGGAGTCGTCTCTATCTAGTGGCAGATCAAGCCACCGAGGTGTTAGTTCGCACAAGAGTTTGGAGCAGGGTCGAGATGCTACATGATAGGCAGCGACTTTAATTTAACGGTGAGCACCTGGTCTGGATTAGAACGCCCGGTGAGTAAGCAAGACTTGGCGATTCAAATGAGGCTGTCAGAAGAATGTTGTCCCAAAGTCATGGGCGGATAGGCTTGAGTCATGCGTTGTGGTATCTGGCGATTATTGGATTCGACTCAGCGACCACAACCCAGTTGTTGTTTAATTTCGATAAAAGTCGATCCAGTCCTAACGCTTCTTTTTGTAAGCCGGTTATTCGATAGAGAGTGAAATGGACAATCGGGAGTCTTCGACCCGTGAGTCAAATCTCGTTGTAGAAGGTTGAAGATCTACAGCGAGGCGTTTTTTAAAATTAGAATCGAATTTCCAACTTTAGTCCGAGGGCCTGCAAATTGCGATCAGAAAATCGTAACCACCCCAGCCACCCTGCGAAAATGGCTGATTCTTAGTTGCAATTGATATGTAAATTGAGTAGCACGCTCTGCGGTAGGATAGGACGTGTGATGTGTCAATAAACAACTGTCTGAAGGAGCGCGCACCAAGTGCCGATACGGCGTACAAGGCGGCAAGCTGAGTACTTGACTCGCGCAATTCCAGTCTGCTGCATCAAGATGTCCTCCATCTGAAGCCTACGCCCGCGACTTCGAAGCTGACGCAGTCATCAGCGAGCCAGTTCTGCTGTGTTCCCCGATGCCTATTTTTTCGGGAAACTTCCATCGTCACCATTTTCAACCCGTGTCACCTTTACGGCAAATACTATCAAGCAGTAGGTTCGCCATTTTGCACCCACTGGATGTACGCGGTTCTGTCGTATCCAGCGGATTCGAGCAAGTCAGCACTTGATGCGACAAGTGAATCGCGAAGCTCCGTATCACTTTCAAGAAGCGAGTCAACGTCCGTAATCCTTTGCACCGACGAAACAAGCTTTATTGCAAGCTCAGCCTCGTCAAATGGCGCGGGTTGATTCAATTTCAGTGTCGAAATACCCGTCGCGTCTTGTGGCGGTCGAGATATGGGTGTGAACTGGAACGCGAAGGACATCATTGACACCCCTTTCTCTGCGTTGATGCAGTAGGAGTGGCTACCACGCATTTCCAGTTTCCATGTCGCTCCCGCCGAAGAACAAAAACTCAGTAACGCTTTGCCAATCGCGACTCCAAAAAGATCAACGAGCTGTTTTTCGTCGAGGCGAGTCAAAACGAGTTGCTGATTTGAGTTGAGCGATTCGATAGGAACGATCTTTGCAAGTGCGTCTCGAAACAACTCGTGCTGCAGGTTGGTTTTGGTAGGTTGGCAAAGCTTGTCGAATTGATCGGGGTTCACCTCCTTCGGTGCGACTTCCGTCGTGATAAACAGAAGCCAAGGCGTCGCCATCTCCTTCATCTGGTATGCGGTGATCGCATGAAGTCCGTCATAGCAGGCTTGAATATCTGTTTCTTTATTAGGGAATAGACTGTCACAGAGATCAAGATTGACGACGTGAAACGGCCCCAACTGTTTGACATACCGATAGGCTTGGGAACTCGGCTTGGCAACCATCTGGAACAAGTCCGGAAGCACAATCGAATCATTGGAAACGCGGCTCGACGACGTTACATCGTTGTGAGCGATGTGGACTCGTGTGTTGGACTGCTCCGAGCCTTGCCGATAGTTGAAACCGAGATAGCGAATGTAACATTTAATGCCTTGCGTGTCCCGATGAAGCGATCGAATATCCAGCAAGTCATCGCCGGGTATGACGAGGCACTTTAGCGGTCGGTCGATCAAGATGGAATCCGGAATCTCGACATCGTCATCAGCAGACCATTCATCGTTGCCAGTCGTCTCTTGCAACTCCTGCTTCAGATATCGAACGGCATAACGAATGATGAACTTGTTCCATTGTTCTTTGCGAATGAATTCTTTCCGAACCTTGTGCCACGGAGCGAATTCGCGGCCAAGCGAAGAATGTTGCGGTTCAAGTGGGACAATGTCGTCCGATAGATTCGGCGAAATGTCCGTCATTGAAGCGACTCTACCAAAACGACTTCGAGAATGTCACGGACAAGTCTTGCTTGATCTTCGTAGCTCAAGTCGTCTAGCAATCCCCAGCCATAAAGGAGTTGGGTCAGTGCTGCGGCCTTTTGCTCATTCAGATCGGTCTGCTTCAGTCCAGTGGAATCGCCGTTGGATCCGGTTGCGAAAATCGAGTCTGTTCTAAAGGCAACAATTCCTTCGTCGCGTTTGCCTTCTACGGATTCAAGTAGCGTTTCCTCGATGAACTCGACATTGACAACATCGTCGACGCCAACGTCAGCAAGTTTTTGCGAGACGGCTCGGTATATGGATTGTTTGGCTTCTTCTTTGGATTGTTCGCGATTGCCTTCCCGCAAAGTCTTGCCAACAGCCTTGTGTCGATTCGTGAATTGACGAATCGCCGAATGAAGCCACTTGACGAGAAACTAATAATGCGGGTGGGCATAGTTGTATGATTCACGATCGAGATTGATTGCCTCGTCCAAGCCCTCGTGTACAAAGATCTCTGCGGTAAGTTGCCGAAGCCGAGTTTGTTCTGAGACAGTGTAGTTCATAAACGTGCGGTCGAACGGAGCACCTGCCGCATTCCCGACGCGAAGCAGAACTCCTTGGTGCTGTTTCGGCAATACTCTTGGAGTCCAGAAAAGATACGCTTCAAATTGAAGTGGACCACGGCTCATCGAAATCGGTTTGCCTTCAAACTCTTCCCGACATTTGCCGACGAACAACAGCGGCGTCTTAATCGCGTTAGCTGTCTTCGGCTGCTTCGTAAACACGATAGGGCGTGAAAGCCGGATGCCGTCGATAAACAGCTCGAATTCATCTGAAGTCGGATGACGCGGAGCTTGCAGGTCCAGCTTCTCTCGTGGAGATTGCTTCGCGGCCAACTGCATTTCGGTAGCCTGCGCACGGACTTTGTTTTCGAGCTGAAAAAAAAGCGTCGCTTTGTCTTTTGGAAGGTCAAACGGGTGCGTGTTGACGTAGTCCAGCGGACAAGCGAGCGCTAGTTCCCAAACCATCTGAAGATAATTATCACAAACAGCTTCGAGATCGACTAACTCGCGGTCGGTCTTAGCCAAACGGCGCACGGAGTCGACAAACTTTTCAAACTTCACTTCTGGCTTGTCTTTTGAGTCCCAAGGTAGAGCGGGCTGGACTTTCAATTCCCCCTTGGCCTGCAGGTCCATCCGCCCGATGTGGAACACCGGCGGTTCGCTTTGTGACTTGCCTTCCTCCTCAATCTCAAAGTCGATACGCGTCCATCGGTCGAGGCTGCAAAGCTCGGCCCTCGTTCGTGGCAGCAGGTCGAGGAGCTTTACTTCCGTACCTTGCGAATTGACATTGGACGCACGCTCCGTCCAAACTCGCGCTTCTCCACTAGTAATTTCATCTGGGCCAAGTCCCTCCACTGCCTTTTTGATTTCGCCCAGAGTTACATCGGCAATCGTTCGAAAGTTATCGCCTTTACACTTGGTAACAATCAAAAAGTGACGAGTAAACTGTGCGACCGCGAAAAGTCCAATTCCCATTTTCCCAATGAGCTTGCGACCGTTGGGGCTGTACTGTGAATCATCCGAGGTGATGCTAAGCGACTTGCCAGTCTCCGTTCGTTTCGCGCTTCCCCCAATATTCTCAATCAGGTGCTGGAGCGCTTCGGGGGAAATGCCAATGCCATCGTCTTTGACCGAAATCTGATCGAAACGCGGTGCATCGGTTTTGATCGTCACCTTCTTGGCATCGGCGTCATAAGCATTCGATATCAGTTCTCGTAATGCGGACGCAGGTTGCCGATAAATTCCGTCCGTAATCCTAGCAAGGATTTTCTGCGACGTCTTGAGAGGGATATCGACATAATCTCCGATCTTGGTGGTTGCACGAATCTGTTCTGCCTTGGTTTGTTTGCCGCTCATTCGAGTTCCACCCCAGCAACTTCACATAAAACCTCTAACGCGACTTTAGCGAGCGGTGGCGGAACGGC
>JAYVPE010000453.1:0-4260 GCA_043757575.1 Pirellula sp. | reverse complement strand
GCAGCCCATGCTGATACTGGCTAGTATCGCCGCACGTCCAAAAGCTCGCTTAAGTTTATTTCTAACCATGATTTTTCTCCACCCAAAAAATTCATTTGTTCTGAACATGTCTTACGAGTGGAGTGCGAAGCAGAACTTCCGACACGTCCAATTCACGTTCCCTACGAGGCATAACCATCGGATTGAAAGCAACCGGCATTTGCATAAAAACCGTCAGGATCGGATTCTTCGCGTATTTGCCGCAGATTGACACCGACGTTGCCTAGGGTGCCGGGTTCCAAGCTTAGATCGGGAGATCAATGCAAACTCCTTGAGAGCCTGCGACATGTAGCAGGCGTGCAGGCTTAGTTCTAGTTCGACTTGGCAGTCTGGTCAGTCTGGGCAGTCTATACAGCGCGGGTTAGGAGGATTGAATTTAAGGTACCAATTGTTTCGATCCTAACAGGGCTGGACGTTAACGACCTTCTGAACATGTGTCAGGATCATGCAAGCCAGCTATTGCGAAACACTAAAGGACCAAGTCATGAAACGCGGCATTCTATCTCTCGCCCTATTCGGAATTACTCTTGCCATGTCAAGTGGCTGTCTTCATCACAACAACTGCAATAGCTGCAACGGTGCGTTGGGATGTCGACCATGCAGGGTGGCTTGGCAGCGAGGTGGTACCGACTACGGTGCTCACCTATCTCATAGCCAATATCGTACCGATCCACAGGTCGGTTCTGGAGTACAAGCACCGCAAACCGCTTACCCATACTACACAAATCGTGGCCCTCGTGATTACTTCGCGAATAACCCACCAAGCATCGGTCGGTAATGCACTCTTAGGTGCGGGGCTACATCCTCTTTCGTTCAGCGAAATAACGTGAAAGAGGTATAGACTTCCGGCCTGTCAGTGAACAAAAAGGACAGTCTGCAAGCTTATTCCGCGTCCTGCATTGCAGCGCCGAGCCGGTACACTCGGATTGCATTTTTGGACCAGAAACTATCCCGTTCGTCAACGCTTAGCTTCGAAGCAAGAACGGATACGGCGGCCACCCATTGAGCATAGTTGGTCTTGAGCAAACAAACGGGCCAATCGGTTCCAAATAGAAGTCGCTCGGAACCAAAAGCTTCGATGGCAATGTCCCAATAGCCTTGAATCTGCGGCAGCGACCACTCTCGATCCTGCACTTCGGTTACCACACCGGAGAATTTGCAGTACACGTTAGGACGTTTTGCCAACTCTTTTAGATTGCGATCCCAATCTTCATCGTAAGAGCCAGTCCGGATCGTTGGCTTGGCGATATGATCCAAAACAAAGACTTGCTCAGGATGCCGATCGACGAATGGAATCGCCAATGGCAATTGCCTCGCATAAATGAGCAAATCGAATGCTAAGCTGAACTCCTTGAGCATTCGAATTCCCGCGTTGAAATTAGGTCTGGCCAGAAATTCGTCATCTTGTTCATCTTGAACCACATGTCGCAAGCCTCGCAGTTTACTTTCTTGGCGAAAAAGCTCCAACGTTTCGCGGACGGTTGGGCTTGCAAGCGGCAGCCAACCCACGACTCCCAGTATCCAGTCATGCTTGGCAGCTAGATTTAACAACCAAAGAGTCTCGTCCAAACTTTGCCGGGCCTGAACCGAAATGACACCCTCGACGTCTGCCGATTGAATCTCTGAATGCAAATGGGCTGGAAGGAAGTCCTTTCGCAACAAACGCATCGGCTCAGAGATCCACGGATATTGATCTGCAGAATATTGCCAGAAGTGGTGGTGGGTGTCGATCCGATACAACTTATTGAAATCCTTTCAACTCAAAGTATCGTTTTCAATTCCCGAAATCTTTTCCAAACGCCGCGAGTGACGCCCTCCTTCAAACTCCGTTGCTAACCAGATTCGAACGAGATCGCCAACGGGTCGATCGCCAATCAAATCACCTGGCAAGCAGAGCACGTTCACATCATTATGGCGACGGCACATTTCTGCCATCACTTCATCACTGCATGAAGCTGCACGGACTCCTCTAAATTTATTTGCAACGATAGCCATCCCAAAGCCCGTTCCGCAGATCAGGATGCCTCGTTCAACTAAGCCGTCAGCGACGCGTTTCGCTACTATGACTGCAAAGTCGGGATAGTCGACCGCTTGATCACTTTGCGTACCATAGTCCTCCACTTCATGTCCGTCTGCGGTCAGCAACGTAATCAGCTTGCTTTTAATTTGGAAACCTCGGTGGTCACTACCAACGGCGATTCTCATTCTCCATACTCCACATACTGCTCGGGATGAAACGCATTTTTTAACGCCATTGAATGAGAGACTCTGTATCGAGTCTATCGATCCAATAATCTGTGTGTTCGTCCAATTGCTGCGCACACTTATGATAAATTTCTAAAGGGCCTCCAAAGGGATCACTTATCTCTCCCCCATCAGGCGAAATAAGCTGGACTTTCGCGGCAGCCGACGGCCACTGAGAAACGATTGCATGCCGATGTCGTTGTCCCATCGCAAGGATCAAATCGGCTTGCTCGACCAAGTCGGAATTTAATTGCATGCTTTGGTGTTGATCCAGGTTAGCGCCATAATTTCGAATGGCGGCCACGGCACCATGCGATGCTGCGTCGCCACCAAAGGCCGATACGCCTGCCGACAAAGCAACAACAGGACAATTTCCATCCGCTGCTTGCTGACCAAACTTCGTGATAATCTTCCGTTCCATCAGAGCTTGCGCCATCGGTGACCGACAAGTATTGCCGGTACATACAAATAATACACTCCATTGCGAAAGTTGCCGAAGGCCACTTTCGTCTACAATACCTTTACGCACTACTTTGCCGATATTGCCATCAATGGCAACGACCGTCGGCTCTCCTGGAAAAGCTACGGTAGAATCATTAATTGCAAGAACGCTATCGTCTGAATGGATGTCCTCAATCGAGTAGGCCGTGGTTCCTTTTGAGGTCCAAGCTGGAACGCAGACCAACGGTCCAGACGAGAGCCGACACACATGCTCCAGTACTTCATGTCCCGGTTGCCAAACTCGTATTCGATTCGTTTCGTCATGCAACGCAATGCATACCCGTTTGTCCAAACATCGAAGTAAACTCGATGCATGAGAGTCTTGAATACTCAATATAACAGGACCTGGCCAAGCCTTTCTGGCCAGCCTTCGCGCAGCTAAACTGATGTCAGGAAAATAATCAAGAGTCTCGTCCGACGATCGAATCATCAAACAGATCGCATCAGCACCCGACTGAACGTTTTTTTGATGCAGTTGCTCAACGGCCCCACTGTGCAATCCACTACCAACTAATAGATAGGAGCAATTCGAAGGGAGCGCAACCACGTGTCCCTCGGCCAACGCCTGTACTGCCAAATGAACTATATCGCGTGGATCATCCGATTTCCTCCAATCCAGAATCTTGGTCATATGCGACGTCGCAAACACTTAAGTTAGTGGATTTAGTTAAAATCAATAAAACTGATTTCCGCAATTCGCTTGCTATGACGCTATGATAGCCCATTAACGATCGCAGGTCGATTCCCAAATAAATGGGGCTGAATACTTTTACGCAGGCGTCCAATGATTGTAAATCGTCCGCCAAAAGAGGCCGAACATTACGACACAATTTGTTCCCGACGTGCTTTTTTCAACGTTGCTGGCAATTCTCTTGGATTGGGAGTTGGATTGTGTTTCGCACCAATCGCTCTCCTCCAAACTGGGTGTTCGAGTTCGTCTACACGAGTTCCCTTAGTTGCTCCCGACTTAATAATTGGTCAACGAGGCCTTGCGGACGGTCGTTTCCACAAGCCGAGAGCGATAGCCATCGATGCGAACGAGATGATTTACATTGTCGATAAAACAGGCCGCATTCAAAAGTTTGACAACGAGGGTAAATTCATTCTCGGTTGGCGTACACCGGCAATTGATTCAGGAAAACCGACCGGTCTAAGCATCGATACGGATGGCTTAATCATGGTAGCAGATACGCATTATTATCGTTACCTGTTTTACACACCCAGCGGGGATTGGATCGAAGAAAAGACGATTGGTGGCAACAACGGCCCAGATCCGGGACAATTTGCGTTCGTTACCGACATTGCCCGAACGGCCAATGGAGAATACTATTGCGGCGAGTACGGCGAGTTCGATCGCATTCACAAATACACTAGCGACGGCAATTACATGGATCGAATGGGTAGCCATGGCGATGGCCCGCTCCAATTTAGTCGACCTCAGAGTTTGGCTATCGATGACGACGGACTCCTTTGGGT
>JAYVPE010000452.1:0-4262 GCA_043757575.1 Pirellula sp. | reverse complement strand
GGGCCTGTGTTTGCTTCGACCGATTTGTTGGACGGGATTGTCGCACAGGCTCAGAATGGAAAGCAATCGAACTGCCAAAGTGATCGTTTTCATCCCTGGATTCTAGTCTAAAAAAGGTTAGCAGTATTTGGGATCTAAATGGGCGTTACATGCAAGGTTAGTATCGGTTCAGTTCTTTCCCCGCTTGTGCAACCTGATCGAGGGGGTTCTTTCCGCAAAATATCGACTTTTTCGCACGGAAAACGCAATTTCCGAGTCGGGTCCGCGCCACCCGCTTTTATGATCTATCGAGACTGAATACGGCCCCACAGAGAAACATGGTTATGAATATCAGCAGCCTGCTTCGCGGCTTTTTCAAATTTGCGCAATCGAAAAGTAAGCCCCGAAAGCCATTTGAGAGAAGAAGGCGGTCGCGGATTCGCCATTTTGAGATGCTCGAAGCTCGACATATGTTGGCTGCGGCCATCTGGCACAATGTCCTACAACCTCTTAATGTCTCCGGTGAACCAGGCGGAACCATCGACCCACTCGATGCTTTGATTGTTATCAACGAAATAAACGATCCGAAGTACAGCAATCACGGTTCGCTAGTCCAAGTTGTCCCAGCAGGACAATCGCTTCCTTACTTCGACGTTACGTGCGACTCAAGCGTCGATCCGCTCGATGTCTTATCCATTATCAACGCAATCAATCTAGGCACGCATGATCCTAGCTGGAACTTTTCGGCGAGCAACAATTCAATTGGATCTAGTGGCCACGTGGGGATCTCCAGTTGCTCTCCATTGCTCGTCGAAGGTGATTCGCTCGAGACAGAACTGAATAAAACTGTCGTACTACCTGATAGCACTTCCGCAATTCGAGTCTCCTTCGAAGCTCCCACGTTCGATACCTTGAGCCAAAATGCGATTCGCGATGCCTTTGAAATTTTGCTGCTCGACGAGTCGGGTCAACCGCTCCTTTTGCCCTTTGCTGCCAATCGCCAGGCTTCCTACAACTGGAGTGAGAATATCGAACCCGGCTTCGGTGCTGGCACTCAAACAACGACGTTGCCAAACGGCTTCATTTCAACCGCGACTTTTAATTTAACCGGGCTCGCGATGGGAACCAAAGTTCAAGTTGTCGCTAGACTCGTTAACGACGACACAGATACGACCACCAGCGTCGTAATTCGCAGTGTTGAAATTATTGATGTTTCCGAGCCAGCACCTACCGGTATGGCGGTGCCAGATGCCTTTCGATCACCCTTCGAACCCGTCGACGCGAACCTGTTGGTGGACGTCTCTTCGATTGTGAAACCCGTTTATGGCAGGACGACTTTGCTCAAGGATAGCGGAGTCTTAATAACCGATCTCCAGGTCATTAACGTGGGAGACGTTGCGGTATCCGGTCGCATTTTGGTTGCGATCGATAATTTATCCGACGCAACAATTGGCGTAATGCACCCCGATGGCTTCCTGGCAGGTGGACGGCCCTATTTCGTCTTGAGCGGAACGAGCGGCAGCGGCTGGCTAGCAACAGGCCAGAGCACCACAAAACGTGAAGTGCGATTCACCAATCCAAGCAACCAGCAGTTTACGTATTCGCTCACAACGTTGGCCGAATTGAATTTGCCCCCCTCCGGATTCTCTTCGGTCCCGCTTCGCGAGATCGAAGCGAGCAAGACCTATCATACCGTTGCCAAAGCGACTGATCCTGAGGGTCAAGCATTGTACTACTCGATCTTTGCAGGCCCGGCGGGATTGACCGTGGGCGGGACTACTGGCGAAGTACGCTGGATTACCCTTGCGTCGGACATAGGGAACCATTCGGTTATTCTTCGAGCGACCGATCCGTTTGGTCTAAGCGTCGATCAATCCTTCACAATTTCAGTCTTTGCGAGTTTGCCAAATCGCCCACCTGTCTTTACCAGCACGCCACCGACTGAAGCGAAAGTCGCTGGCGCTTTTGAAGTGATGACCATCAAGACTGGCAAAAATCCTGTCGCGATTGCTGCTGGCAACTTCGGCACAGGCACGAGCATTGTGACGGCGAACAGTGGAGATGCAAACCTCTCTCTGAACCAGGGACCTAGCAGGACGACCCTCAACATTGGCGAACCCAAGCCTGATGGCCGCTACTTCCGAACGGGGACCAACGTCGATGTCGGCCTGCCTCACTTCGCAAATGCGAGCGATTCCCAGCGGCTCGACAGCATTGCACAAGCCGATTTGAACGGTGATGGCAATCTTGATTTCGTTTCAGCCAATTATGTGATCGATGCAGCCTCGCCTGGCACGCCCCGAATTCGTTTCCTGGCGGTGGCAATGGGCAATGGTGATAGCACGTTTGACGATGCCACTAAATTGCCAATCCGAACCGTCCTCAATGACAGCAATGAAGACCGACGTCCTGTGGGTTCGCTGCTCATCCGTGATTTCGACGGCGACGGCAAACTCGATCTACTGGGTATTTCGTATGTGGACTACAACGCGACTGAGCAAAATCAGTTATTGTTCTGGCATGGGTTGGGAGACGGCACTTTTAAACCTGTCGCCGTTCGTGATCCAGGGGTGTACGTAGGCCGAATCCGAGCGGCTGACTTCAACGGCGACGGCAAGCTCGACCTTGTCGCAACCAGCGCCACTTGGGACCGTATCGGAATTCTACCGGGAAATGGTGACGGCACGTTTGGGGGTTTTGTCGAGTTATTGAATAGTCCCGGCGCAGGGTATTACCACACCGAGGGGATCGCTGACCTCGATGGCAAGAACGGTCCAGATATTGCGATCAGCTCTTACAACCGCAGGGAAATCGATATCTTCCTGAACAACGGCACGGGCACTCTCGCCAAGGCGACGAGCCTAGCCATCGGTAGCAACGATCCTCTCGGGCTCTTCACGGGTGACTTCAATGGTGATGGTTTCCAAGACATCGTTGCTATGACCCGAAATGGTTCTGCTGGCGGTGGAATCAGCATCTACAAGGGTAGTGGCGACGGAATCGCTTTCGCTACGCCGATTGAAGCAGGAGGTGGCCAACCTCGCACGCCGGTCAATGTCAATTCAGATACAGCACCCGTGGATTTAAATGGCGACGGCAAGCTTGATCTTGTTTTTAGCCACCATGACGGCGATTTCGGCGTCACGGTAGGGCTCAATAAAGGTGACGGAACTTTCGATCTTCAAACGTACCAGAACGTTTCGCCTCCAGCGGTTGTTGGCAACATCAACGTACAAGAACTCTCAGTGATCGTTGGCGACTACAACCGAGACGGTATGCTAGATCTCGCGGTTCCTAGCACCTACCGGACCGGCGGCCAAGCGTACGCAGGGCTGACGCTCTTTCTTGCAAAGAGTCCCGGTAAATATGCCGCTCCCACTGACCATTATTTCGCTGGCACCGGAATCAACACTCCGTTTACTGGGATCAACTACGCCGCCGATTTCAATAATGATGGCAACGTCGACTTGTTTGGCGTCCTCTTCCAAAGCGGAGATCGGATCCAGTTCGGCAACGGCGATGGCACGTTCCAATCCGCCATCGGCGCGGCGCCCTATATCGGCAACGAAATCTACAACTCCGGTTTCCATTCAGACTTTAACAACGATGGTTTCGAAGACGTACTATGGGTTAGCGGTGGCGGTGTTCAAGGAGGTCCCGGAGCCCGAGTAATCGTAGGTTTCAACACTGGCAGCGGAGCATTTAATATCGTTGTGTACGGCAATCCAGATGGCGATTACTACTATGTGGGTTCCGTCGTCGCTGGTGACTTTAACCGCGACGGCCATACCGACTTCGCCGGTCGGGGAAATGGCTTCGTCGATGTCTGGCTCTACAACGCTGCCGCTGGCAATAGTTTTACGCGGACCTCTCGTCTTAGTCTGCCGCCGGGCGAAGCCAGTGACGTGCTTAGCGCTGCCGACTTCAACGGCGACGGCATCGACGACGTGGTAACCGCCACTGGCCGAAACGGCAACATCGGCCGAAACTATAGCCTGCTCCACACCTTTGCAAATCTCGGAGGGGGCAATTTCGGGCCGATCCAAACCCAGCCGCTCTTTAACACCAACTCGGATGCTGTGGTTTCCAGATGGTCCGCCGCTGGCGACGTGAACAACGACGGCCTACAAGATCTCGTCATAACGAGTGCTTATTCTCGTTCGAGCGTCTTACTCGGCAAGGGTGACGGAACCTTTCAAGTCGGCTCGGACTATGTGACTGGAACCTATTTCGCGTCTGGCCGAAGTGTCTACCTACGCGATCTCAATGACGACCGCAATCTC
>JAYVPE010000451.1:0-4270 GCA_043757575.1 Pirellula sp. | reverse complement strand
CACCGAGCGCAGTTGCCAGAGTCTTAAAGCTGCCCGCAGCAACAGCCGTATCAACAATGTCTTTTTCCGCTGCACTTACAAAAGTACCGCAACTTGTCATGGCGGCCAATGCTAAACTCAAAATCTGTGACTTCATTTTAATTTGGTTTCCGTGGAAGAATATGGTAGGGGCCCTCAAGTCAATCTTGAGGATCCAATTGCAACGGTCGCGACTCGTTGTCGGACTATACGGGATTGTCAACCAAGTAGATGCAATCTTTTAAATAAGTTGAGACAGAATGATCAGTCGTGATCGCTTGAAAATATTTTGATAATCCAGCACTTGCCAAGCCTCTACAGTATTAGCTAAACAAACGTTACTTGCTGGCAAGATGACCGTTTCGTAGTCGCGCTAACCTGACGAATAGCTATGAGTGAACCATCGATAAATATTAGGGCAGTCATTGTCGGTGCAACGGGCGGGATAGGCCAAGCTGTATGCCATCAACTCGCCAAATCCGGTGGCGAGGCATTCTTAATTGGTCGTTCTGCGGACAAGCTGAAAGAGTTGTCGCAAGCGTATGGATGGGGATATGCAGTCGCGGATGGGACTGATTGGACACAACTAGACGGAGTCGTTTCCAGTGCCGAGGGGTTACTGGGTGGAATCAACGCCGCGATCAATTTGGCCGGTTCGGTTTTGCTTAAGCCTATGCATTTAACGAGTCGCGCAGAGTGGGATGCAACCATCGGTGCAAATTTGTCATCTGCTGCCGGACTCTTAAAGACCTGCGTTCCTCGTATGCTGGCAACCGGTGGTTCTGTAGTTCTGATGAGTTCTGCAGCAGCTTCCATAGGATTGTCAAATCACGAAGCTATTGCAGCTTGCAAAGCGGGCGTTGAGGGCTTAGTTCGATCCGCTGCGATGACTTATGCATCCAGGCAAGTGCGGGTCAATGCTGTCGCCCCTGGACTCGTGCAAACGCCACTCACTGAGAAAATCTGGGGAAACCCAAGGTCTGCTGAAGTTTCGCTCTCGATGCATCCTGTTGGACGATTCGGACAACCGTCCGATATTGCGAGCGCAATTCTTTGGCTTGCTTCGCCTGAACAGTCTTGGGTGACAGGCCAAACAATTGGAGTGGATGGTGGACTGGGCAAGCTAAAAGGAGTGGGGCAGATATCTACTTCCAAAACCGGACATCACGTCGCGGACGCGGATACTCGTCTGAATTCTCCGTCAAATAGGACGACTCCAATGACTTAGTATTGGCTGTCTTGTTCGTATCATTGGATGATTCTAAAGCCACTCTGTTCGTCTGCGATTTATCCACAACAAGTCGTTGCGACAAGTCAGATATCTGAATAGAAACTCCACCACTAATGATTGCCGACATCGATTGGTTGGGCATCCGATGTATTGCGGCTACGGAATCCAGTTCGATTGGAGTTACAGGTAGTCGCGGTTGTCCTTCCGGATTGTCGAGAGCCAAAAAAGGCTTCCCGTTTCCGCTTTGAATTTCATGCCGAACTATCTCCAATGCAATTGCCAAGTCAAAGATATGTCGCAACCGACCGTAGACAGGGTAGTCTCGCTGCAATTTGTCAAAGTTGAGTGTGAATTTCTTTGCGAAAGTATCTGCAGCGAAATCCGGTGAATTTTTCGCGACTCGCTCACCCAAAGCATTCATCATCTGAGCTTCACTAAGCACTTGGACATTCGACGATGCGAAATGGTAAATCTGACGATCGGGATCCATCGGGATTTTATGATCCGTTACCGAAAACCACCATCGGACCATGCCTGCATCGGTACTGTTACTCGAAACGGTAAAAATTTCTTTTTCCTTCCAATAGGATTTCATTGGGCTCGGGCAGGATTCTAAGCCAAGTCCCAAACGTTTCATGTGTGCATCAGCAATCAACAGGGCATAACCGGTAGGCGAATCTTGATTCAGTCCGATCACCTTAGCGTGTTGTTTGCCAAGCTTTTGACGCCATTGTTCCGTCCATCGCTCGGGTTGACGTTGCATGGAACGCATCGCAGTCGAGCTTCGAGCCATTTCATAAGCCGCCGTCAGTCGCGTTGGGTCTGGATCGATCGAGCAACCGAATTCTCCTTTGTTTCTTAAAACGTGTGGGGCGACACCAAGCAGGTCCTCTAGCAGAACCGGTGGCAAACCTGTTTCCGGATTCAATAACTCACTCGATGCACTAGCCACGAGATTGCCGGCCGGACCGCCCAAATACCACTCTTGCGAAACTTTGTCGAACGCCAAATAATCAATCCGATAGAGTCCTCCCAGCAATTCCATCGAAATATTCGCTCGCAATCTCTTAGTGCCTCGCGAGCGTTCGGCGACTTGCTCATCCAATTGATGCAATGAAATCCACCGCAGGGAAGTCGCCTGTTGCCACTCGCCCAAATCTTCGAGCGGAATGTTTGCAGGATTCATGGACTTGTTTTGATCGCGAGGCAGTTTGAGCGATGTCAGCGTGGTCTTGCTCGGATCCAAACGTTCAATCAAGCCCCGGGGATCGATTCGCACACCTTGACGGTACGGAATTGCAGATGCCGAGCCACCATTGACTGCCCATTCTGCGTCAATAACGTTTTCGATCAAATCGATCAGTGCGGTGTAATCTGCAATCGACGCGCCACCGTTGGGATGTTGTTCGTTGCCGTTCTGATGCAGTTGGCTCAGCCATTCCAGTCGCTGCTGACTGGGAAGCCTTCGGAGTTCCGAAACCGCAGTCTTGGTATTCCCTGCGAGGACAGAATCCCTGACCCGTTTCAAATTCCCTGAATCGGACTCAAACGGGGAATCAGCCTTGGCGAATCGATATCCGTCGGCCAGACCTAGAGATAAAACAAAAATTTGGGCAGCAATAATTAGGAACCGCATGATTGATCCTCCATGGATAAATGGATACCATCTAAAGTTTCTATGGGCGGCGAATCTGAGGAATTTTCAAGTGTATCGCTAATCGCACTCTCAGGCGATTCTTCCCTCTCCAAAATTGTTAAAACCGATGACACTTTTCACAGAACCCCGCCAAATTGCCTTCGTTCAATCTCGCAAAAAAATAGTTTTTTTCACACGGCGTTTACTCGCAAGGGGCTGGATATGCGTTGTCGATTAGGAATCACTTTCATTCTCATTGCTTTTCCATTCGGATTGCTCCCCTTTAACGAAATAACTATGGCACAACAATCACGCGTTCCCGCAGCGACGGCAGTGTCTGAGATCGATTCATTCCTCTGGCTCGAGGAGGTGACAGGCGAAAAAGCAATTGAATGGGTCAAAGTTCAGAACGCGAAAACGCAAGCGAAATTGGAATCGGACCCGCAATTCAATGCGCTTCGCGAGGACCTGCTCGCGATCCTAGATTCCGATGCTCGTATTCCTTTCGTAGGCAAGCAAGGTGAGTTTTATTACAACTTCTGGCGAGACAAGAATAACGAACGAGGACTCTGGCGTCGAACGACACTTGCCCAATACAAGGCCGTAGAACCGAATTGGGAGTTGATCCTGGATCTAGATGCGCTTAGCAAAGCGGAAAACGAAAACTGGGTTTGGAAAGGTGCCAACCTACTTCGTCCCGATTACAAGCGAGCTCTGGTAACTCTATCGCGAGGCGGTGCCGATGCAGACGTAACACGCGAATTCGATTTAGAGAAACGCGAGTTCGTAAAGGACGGCTTTGCGCGTTCCGAATCCAAAGGCAGCATGAACTGGATAGACCAAAACCACGTCTTTGTAATGACAGATTTTGGGCCTGGCTCCATGACGACTTCCGGTTATCCACGCATCGCAAAGAAGTGGAAACGGGGAACGCCAATCGAATCCGCAGAATCCGTTTACGAAGGCAAGAGCGACGACATGTCGGCTAGCGCATTCCATGATGACTCACCAGGCTATGAACGCAATTTCGTCGATCGAAACTTGGCATTCTATAACGACGAACTTTATGTACTCGATGACAATTCCAAGCTGATCAAGATTGATGCTCCCAACAGCGCAAAAAAGTTTGTCTTTCATCAATTTCTCGCGATTGAATTGCGAAAGCCGTGGGAAGTCGGAAATAAAAGTTTTCCGGCGGGTGCACTTTTGATGACAAAACTGAACACATTCCTACAAGGAGATCGAAAACTTGAAATGGTTTTCGAACCTTCGGACTCGACGGCGCTTGCCAGTTTTGGCTTCACCAAGGATTTTGCCTATATCAACGTTCTCGAAGATGTGAAGAACCGAATCTACATACTAAAACCGACGGAGAATGGCTGGTT
>JAYVPE010000450.1:0-4271 GCA_043757575.1 Pirellula sp. | reverse complement strand
AAAAGAGGATTTTTTCCTGGCTTCTTTGATTCGACAGAGTAGTTTTACAGACTTTAGCTAAACCTTAGTCTTGAGCCAAATTTTTTAGACTCCTATACTCCGCGATCAACCTGAGCCGCAGGAGCTGCCTGTGATTCGAGACCGTCGCACCTATTAACATGACTAGCGTCCGCGGGTCAGATAGCCCAATCGACTAACTTTTAACCTATGGAGAGCGATTCGGTAGTGGAACGGAGTCCCCTGACCGATTCAAACCAGACGAGCCAACCACCGCCATTTCGGCAGAGGTTGAATCGAATGGCTATTCAAAACTTTGCGCCCGCAATAGTGCGCTCGTGGGCTGCTGCGCTTTGCTTGGCTTTAACCATGGCGCTCGTGAACCCTTTCAACTCATGCCGACCATGCAACGCTGGAGAAATCGGCGTCCCGCTTTCCGATCCTAAGTTTGCGATCGATGTATTTGCACATCAAGCGACGAAACACAAACAGGGTAGCTTTGATGTCTACACGTTGACTGGGGGCTGTCGTATTTATCAAGGTTCATTTTCAGCAACCTGCGAAAAAGCCCACATCTGGGTTGACCGCTCACTCAGCGATTCCAACACCAATGAGCAACCTAAAAAGATAGTCCTTCAAACTCTAGGCAACTGCGAGGTCCGCTGGTCGGACGAACAGCGAATTCACGATGAGCAGTGGATGGGACGCTTATTTAGCAATTTCGACGTAGGGTTCCATGTAGATTTATGGGACCAAGCAAAGGGACAAGCGCCGGATCTAGATTGGACGACTCGCGATTCCGTAACCAGCGCTGTTGCATGGACCTCGGCCGATGATGCGATGCACACGCGGTTAGCGGCACAGATTGCTAACCAATCTCAGAACAGTCCCGCCGAGAACTTACCCCGGCCGGGTATTCAGACTCCGCCGAGGGGTGGAATCGAAATTCCGAATGGCTCATTGGGACAAAGCATGCAAATCGGCAACTCTCAGCTCGGGGGTACTGTGCTGGACGCCGGTTCGTCGCCATTGTTTGAATCGATTCAACAATCGCCACTTCAGTTTGGCTCGGGAACGCAGTTAGGCTCGGGAGAACTAATTCAAGCGTTTCAACTGCCAGGTCAAGTGGATAGGGGGCCTGCACCGGTGCTTGGACCAGTCGCCCTGTCCTCACCGACCTCGTCTCCTGGTACTCGGCGCATTGGAGCTCGGACATTTGCGGTAACTGGTCGTGGCGGCATCGAGCCCGAATTGAAAACTAAAAATCGGCCCGACCGAGGTGATTCCGTTGTCACGATTTCACGCGGAATGCGACTTATGTTTGGGGGCGCGTCGGTGCAGACTAGTTCGGGACCTATGGATCTGGGAACGGTACTTATCGAAGCGGATCGTGCTGTCATCTGGACCGCCGACCTGTCACGCCTCATGTCTCAAAAGATCGACGACTTACCCGTAGAAGTCTACATCGAAGGGAACGTAGTTTTCCAACAGGGTCAACGCAAAATTTACGCCGATCGCATGTACTACAACGTGCAAGCGGAGTATGGCATGATCCTCGGTGCAGAAGTCCTAACTCCAGCTCCGCAATACGAAGGGATTGTGCGCCTCAAAGCAGATGTAATCCAGCAGCGGTCTCGTGAAAATTTTCTAGCCTACTCTGCAGCCTTGACCAGCAGCCGACTTGGCGTCCCTCGCTATTGGTTGCAATCGGACCGGATCGAATTGAGCGATCGCAGCAACGAGACCAGCAGCTCACTATTTGGACTCCCATTTGCTGGCAAAACTGGCGCACAGACAGGCATGCAAGCCAAAGCACGACACAACTTCGTATATCTCGAAGGCATCCCGATCCTTTACTGGCCAATTCTCAATACGAACATTGATACGTCCAGTTTTTACGTGAGTGACTTCACGTATAGAAACGATACGATTTTCGGAAACCAAGTCCATGTCGGCTTGGATGCCTACCAGATTTTAGGCTTACAGGGACTCGACGGAACAAGCTGGAAATTCTCGGCGGACTACTTGAGCAAGCGAGGGTTCGCGGCCGGTACCAATTTTAATTACAACGTTCCAAATCTACTGTTCGGACCAGCCAAAGGTTTTGTTGATATTTGGGCACTCAATGATAGAGGTCTCGATACCCTGGGATCAGACCGTAGAAATCTGCGGCCCGAGCGAAATCTTCGTGGAAAACTGCTTTTTCAGCACAAGCAATACATTTCGCCGGATGCCGAACTTTGGGCTGAGGTCGGCTTGATTAGTGACAGAAATTTCCTAGAGCAATTCAATGAGCGAGATTGGGACACGCATAAGGACTATTCTACGGCCCTTCGATTAAGACACTATTATGATCAACAGATGTTCGATCTTTCAGGGCAAGTGCGACTCAATCCGTTCTTTACCGAAACGCAATGGCTACCTCGGCTAGACCACTATTGGCTCGGCCAATCCCTGGGAGATATTTTTACGTATTATTCCCATTCCGACATTGGCTATGCACAGCAAAAAGTGGCTAGCACTCCGACAAACCCATCCGAAGCAGCAAAATTTCAATTGCAATATTGGGAGGTGCCTGCCTCGGGATTGCACGCCGTCACGCGCCAAGAACTGAGCCTGCCGATCGATACTGGGTACTATAAATTCGTTCCATTCATTTCGGGTGAAGCTGGCAATTGGGGGCAGGATATCAATGGCAACGACATCACGCGACTCACCGGCCAAGCGGGACTGAGATCGTCCTTGCCGATGTGGCGAACATTTCCAAACCTTCAGAGCAACGTTTTAAATTTAAATGGATTAGCGCACAAAGTTTCCTTCGAAAGCGAAACCCTCTACGCAGATACATCGCAGGATTTGAGCCGATTTCCCCTCTACAATCCGATCGATGACAACTCACAAGAACATTTTCGCCGCCGACTCTTTTTCAACACTTTCGGTGGCGCATTACCAAACCAGTTCGAATCGACAGCCTATGCTGCTCGTCAATCGATGCAACGATACGTGTCGGCTGGAAGTTCGGAAGTGGTAACGAACCAATTGCAGACGCGATATGGAATTCATCAACGTTTGCAAACCAAGAGAGGCGTTGCAGGACGAGAGAGGATTGCAGACGTATTGGAATTCGACGTTGATGCAATTTTCTTCGGGAAGCCGGAACGGGACAATTTTGGAGAAAGTGTCGGCGGAATCAACTACGATCTCCGATACCACATCGGAGATCGTGTTACTCTTGTTAGCGACGGATATTACGATCTGTTCGCGTCGGGACTCAAGGCAACATCGCTTGGTGGCATCCTCTCCCGTCCTGGTCGCGGAGAGCTTTATGTCGGAATGACCAGTCTCGAAGGTCCAGTAAGCTCTCGCGTACTGACCACAACTTTTAATTACCGAATGAACGAAAAATGGGTTGCGACCGGCGGTGTTTCTGCGGATTTTGGTAAAACTGGAAACATTGGACAATCATTCGGTCTAACGCGAATCGGAGAATCCTTTTTGATAAACGTGGGAACTAACTTCGACAGAAGCCGAAATAATGCTTCGTTGAGTTTCAGTCTGGAGCCGCGATTTTTCCCGACACGCGGACTTGGGGTCGTTGCTGGGCAAGCAATTCCGCTCGCAGGTCTTTACGGATTGGAGTGATGGTGACGGAAAGGGATGTTGTGAACGAACGGTCAATCAAGGTGCAAAAATTGCCACAGGATATTCGTGCCATGCAAGGCGTCTGGCTTTTTCTCTTGACCCTCGGAGTCTTCTTTTCTTCCAGCATACTACTTTTCATTCTTTATGTATCGCTGCGGCTTTCCCCAGAAGCAGGCCTCCAACCTCAGTCGTTCTATTTGCCAAGGAGTTTTTTTCCCTCTACGTTTCTCTTGCTAGGCGTATCGGGCGCTCTCGAGTGGGGACTTCGGGCTGCTAGGAGAGATCGATCCAACGATGTTAGAATCGCAACCATCGCTGCGCTCGTCATGGGGATACTGTTTATGGCAGTCCAATCCGAAGGCATGGTTAGGCTTGTAGTTGCAGCGTCGCAAGTAAATTCGTCACGCAACAGCGCCTATGCTTTGACTTTCGTACTTGCCTTCGTTCATGCAATGCACGTTCTTGGAGGTATTATTGGTCTCGTGGCTACCGTCCTCAACGCGAACAGCGATAAATATGATCACGAACGCCATTTTGGATTGCGGTTTTGCACACTCTATTGGCACTTCTTGGACATTGTCTGGGTTGTGTTGATGGGCTGCTTTATTATTGCAGGAATGCTAGTTAATGGC
>JAYVPE010000449.1:0-4281 GCA_043757575.1 Pirellula sp. | reverse complement strand
TGGGTGTCGCAAAGGCCGCCGCTGAATTCATCGCCGAATTGCAAAGCGATGAGGGAGGCTTTCAAGCGAATACACGAATGCCTCTACCGGACTTGCTGAGCACTTTTACGAGTTGCGTTACCTTGTGGGAGACGGACTCTTTGGACCAAGTCGATACGGCCCGAGCGTGGCGGTATGGCCTAAGCATGGCTAGGGCCGAAGGGGGATTTGCCGGTTTTGAACTCGATCCGGCTGAGGATGTGGAGTACACGTTTTACGGACTTGGACTGCTAAGTTTGCTGGCGCCCTGGCAAATCGATTAACGTGGAGCATCTGCTCCGTCCGATGTCGAAAAACCGTGGGTCAGCGGCTCCGTCCGCTGACGAGAACACTGTCCTGCAGGCGGAGCCGCGCGACGTAAAATTCCAGTTATCCTTTGTCAATTTTCAATTCTCAATTGTCCTTATTTGCCCTTCCGTAAAAGCTTGGTAAATGTACACTTTTGATTGAATACCATTGATTTGATTGAATACCATTGATTTTGACGCTCAGCCGTCCGGTGCCAACGTTGACACCGGCACCTGCTGGGCGATTTTTGTTTCCTTTTAGGCTGCGTTTTGGGAATTCTGAAACGCACAACGCTGGGTGAAGTATGGAACTAACCAAACTACGCAATATTGGCATCAGTGCTCATATTGACTCGGGCAAGACAACACTCAGCGAGCGAGTTCTGTTTTACGCTGGCCGAATCTACAAAATCGAAGAAGTCAAAGGCGACGGAGATGGCGCCACGATGGATTATATGGAGCTGGAAAAAGAACGTGGAATCACGATCACCAGTGCTGCAACCCAACTTCAGTGGAAAGACCACGTCATCAATTTGATCGACACCCCGGGCCACGTGGACTTTACGATTGAAGTCGAGCGTTCTCTTCGAGTACTCGACGGTGCGGTGCTTGTACTTTGCTCGGTCGGTGGCGTCCAAAGCCAGTCATTGACAGTGGACCGGCAAATGCGTCGTTACGGCGTACCTCGTTTGGCCTTCATCAATAAGATGGACCGCACAGGGGCCGATGCTTATCGCGTCACACAGCAAGTTCGCGATAAGCTCAACGCTGACGCGATCATGATGCAAATCCCCATCGGTGCTGGAGAAACATTCACCGGCGTTATCGACTTGGTCGCTATGCGCGCTTCGTTCTTCGATGGCAAAGACGGTGAAATCGTTCGAGAAGAAGAGATTCCAGCCGCGATGCTCGATAAAGCAGTCGAAATGCGACAGAAGATGCTTGAGTCTTTGTCTATGTACAGCGATGAGATGATGGAATTGCTTTTAAGCGAAGAAGAAGTCCCGTCGGATCTGGTATACAAAGTATGCAAAGAAGCGACTCAACAACTGCGAATGACCCCTGTTTTTTGCGGAAGTGCCTACAAGAACAAAGGCGTGCAGTTGCTGCTCGATGCAGTCTTGCGTTATCTGCCAAGCCCGCTCGAGCGAGAAATCAAAGCGCGTAAAGTCGGTGACGAGTCGGTCAAGCTGGACCTAAAGCCGGATCGGGATTTGCCGTTCGTTGGAATGGCTTTCAAGATCGTAGAAGATCCATTTGGTCAGCTCACCTTCATGCGAGTTTACCAAGGCAAGATCAATAAAGGCGAAATGTACATCAATCAGCGTACGAGCAAGAAAGAGCGATTCAGCCGTATCGTTCGCATGCACGCGGACAAACGAGAAGAAGTTGACAGTGCAGAAGCTGGCGACATCGTGGCCATCATGGGCATCGACTGTGCTAGCGGTGAGTCCTACAGTACCACTCGCGACTACTGCACTCTCGAAAGTATGTTCATCCCGCAGACTGTGATCAAGGTCGCGGTTACGCCAGCTAGCCGCGCTGACGCAGACAAGATGAGTAAGGCTCTCAATCGATTCCGTAAAGAGGATCCTACGTTCCAAGTCTACAACGACGAAGAAACGAGCGAGACAATCATTTGCGGCATGGGTGAATTGCATTTGGAAATTTACGTTGAACGAATGCGTCGCGAGTACAAAGTCGAAGTAACCGTGGGGGCACCGAGAGTTAGCTACCGCGAAACGCCAGGCGTTGCAAGGGACTTCAACTACAAGCACCGTAAGCAGACGGGCGGTTCCGGTCAATATGCACATATCGTAGGCAAGCTAACACCTATCAACCCAGAAGGCGAAGTAACTTTCGAATTCGAAGACAGCGTTACCGGCGGTCGTATTCCAAAGCAGTTTATTCCACCCGTTGAAAAAGGATTCCGGGATTCACTCCTCAAAGGACCGCTTGCTGAATTCCCTGTAGTGGGCGTCAAGATGGAGTTGACCGATGGAGGCTATCACGATGTGGACTCCAGCGAACGCGCGTTCTACATTGCAGCTTGCGATTGTTTCCGCGAAACGCTGCGAGAAGCGAGTCCCGTGTTGCTTGAGCCGATCATGAAGTGCGATATTGAATGCCCTGAAAACGACCAAGGGCCGGTGGTAGGGGACATCATCTCGCGACGCGGTTTGGTAACTCAAACTGACGCCCGTGACCGAGTCTCATACATCAGTGTTGAAGTGCCCTTGGCGAACACCTTCGGGTACGCAACCCACTTGCGAAGCATGACCAAAGGACAAGGAACGTTTTCGATGGAATTGGCCAAGTATTCGCCAGTCCCTCGAAGCTTGCAAGACGACATCATCTCGGAACGCAAAAAACAACTTGCTGCTAGAGCATAGCATCAATTGAGTGCTCCGCGATCGTTACAATTCCGATCGCGGAGCGATCGTCCACAAACGGTATAGCGACTCATACCGCATAAACTGCTTCTCTAAGGCAAACTCCTTTTCAGCTCGTTGCCGATTCGCGTTGCCGATCTCCTTTTGTTGCTCAGGCGAATTCGCAAGACTTGCAGCGAGTTCAAAGAAATCGTTCCAGGCTTCCTTCCCGACGGATTGTTTTTCCAGTTGATCTCCGAGCAATTCAACAATCCCTTCGACACGCGTTGTAACAACAGCCAAGCCCTCTGCCATCGCTTCTAAGATAACGTTTGGCATACCCTCGTATCGAGTAGGTAGGAGCAGCAACTCCGACCGGGCCATCCAGGATCGAATATCGTCTCGTTGCCCTAAACAATGCACTCGCCCCCTCAGTTCTTTTTGCCGGGCTAACGCTTCCAAGAGAGGACGCATCGAACCATCTCCTATCAACACCAAGTGATGATCAGGCAATTGACGTAAGAGTGGTTTCGCATGCTGGACCAATACGTCGATACCCTTTTGAACTTCAAATCTACCGACGAAAAGTAAAATTTTCGCATTGGTCGGAACGCAGTGCGAGTCGGGGGAGATGGACTGTTTTGTCGATTCGATTGCTATTCCATTCGGAATGACGATCAATTTGCCGGCATCCATTATTTCTGTTTGCACGCACCAATCTGCGACGCCTTGACTCACGCAAATGGTCTTGGTGGAACGTGAAGTAGACCAGCGGTCAAAGGCATATCGAAAAGTTCGGCGTTCAGAAATTCGAACGCCTCCAAAGAGCGGGATGCCAAGCGAGGGGACTATCCAGGCCGACAAAACATTCGCGTGCCAGAGAAAGGACTGAACCAGGTCGGGTTGATTTGAGTTGAGTAGTCGTCGAAGCTTGGATGCGACTCTGGGCAGCATCCACCAGGACGTTCCCCCGAGAAAGTGCAGTTCGACATTGTGAGTCTCAAGCAATCGGACCAGCCGGTCTTTGGGACTGTTTGGCCGAGCGCCAAAAGCGATGACTCGCACTTGATGGCCCCGCTTCAAAAGGAACAATGCTAGCTCTGAGCAGCACTTTTCTGCTCCACCGGTGTCCAGTTCAGTAATGATTAAATCAATGCGCATAAGTTATGTTAGGGCCAGATCTTCCTAAATACCTCAGTCTTCCTAAAAGAGTCGTCCACATTGGTATTCTATTCCCCCTTCACGACTATAAGAATCGGAAAATGGTCTTGAGTTGACAAAGGCTTTTCGCGGAAACTCTCAGCTTGGTACTACTTCGACTGGAGTCTAGTAGTATATCCAGCCTTGATTTTTGGGTTGAGCCGCAGTTGGTTCGTTCGCATAGTATTGATTGACATGAGGAGCTCCCGGGACATCGAGCCATATGAAAACACCTCTAAGCGAGCTAATAGCTATCGATCGACCTGTGCGCTGGGACCACCCCTTGGATCCCGAAATGCTCACTCGCGACATCGGGTGGATATTAAACCAGTCGCCGTTTTCTGAAATGAACCCCGATGTCTTTCCTTCTCATAGCTCGCTGA
>JAYVPE010000448.1:0-4284 GCA_043757575.1 Pirellula sp. | reverse complement strand
GCGCGTTTGGTCCGCCTTGTCCGCCTCCACAAGCTCCACAGTTATAAGCGGATTCATGTGGGTTGTTCAAGCTCGATGAACCATGGCCAAGAACGATGACCAGCGGAGCGAAATGGCTTTGAATCCCCAGGTCGCCCGTCACACGCTCAATCATATTCGCCATTTCGACAAGTGTAAAACCCTGAGCTCCTTTGTCAGTCACTTCGGCATCGTCACCTCGCTCTAGTTGCAGTTGAGTGGCGGCCGTTGGGCGAACGAGCTTGACAAATGTACTGCGAATCTGCGACGTCAGTCGCGGAAATAAGACGCGAGCTACCAAGGGGAATGCATTCAACGAACCGAAAAGCGCCGTCAGTGCACCACTGAACAAACTTCGGCTGCTCATATGAAACGTCTGAGAGGCTTTGCCTAGCAACATTCGAGTTTGGCTGCGTCTGCTTTCGGCTTGCTTGGTCGATAGTGGACCGACTTCTTCGACGTAGTTCTTCGGAACCATAATGATCGGGCAAAGCGGGATAAAATGCGCATCCGCCGCACCGCGAAAGTACATTGGGACATTGAAAAAACCCGCCGCCCCAAATGTCTCGACGCTCGGATCGAGCTCTTCCAAGTGCCGACGAAAGGATTCTTCGCGGTCGTCAAGGCATGTGATCACTTGAATGGATACGGACGAGGGTACTTTCAGTGGAAGACATGCGTGTTCTGAAATCGAATCTAAAATTTGGCTGCGATAACAATGCTCATAGGCCAAGTGAAATAGTCGTCTTCGTTCCAGGTCGTCGAAAATACCAATCTCGGCAACCACACTTTGCCATTCCCCGATGGACCAAGAGTAGAGAGTGCGAGGCGACCATCCTAATCGTTGAGCTAACTGAAAAACATCAAAAGCACGTTGTTGATCCGTCTGATGACGCGGATCATGAAGTTCCGGAGTGTCGAGGGCCAATACCTCCGAAAGCACATAGGATTCATGCGAAAGGTGTTCTTCAAGACAATTCGCCGCAGAGATCCGATCGAGCAACAAGCGAACCGCAAGGAATTCTTCGAGCGAGTCCTTGGGCGCGGGATACAGCGTCCAACTTGCATTGCATGACATTTGCTCGACCATACCGGTCCAACCAGGCAAGGCCAGAAGTGTCTTTTTGATGTAACTTTCCCTAAGGTCTGCAGGAACTCCTAACGCAGTCAGCGAGTTGGCGATCGATTCGATTGGTGTTGAAACAGTCTGTTGTTCCGTCTCGATCAACGCCCTCAATGGCTGCAACCATTTTTCCGCCCAGGGCGACTTCTCAGCAAAGAGCGATAGGAAGCAGCGATAGAAGCCTTCTCCTCGTTGTGGAATCGACCAACCGGCAAATCCCTGATCCAAAAAAGCCGATGTGAAACGAATCAACAATTCGTGAACTTGAAGATCACAATCGAATTGGGACAGCTTCAATAGGATATCGCGATGCCGATAGGTCGATCGCGATTGATGCTGCAATGGTGAGGTACCAAGAACACCATTTTGGCAGATTCGCCAAAGAAGCTGAAGTGTAAGTTGCTTCCACGTTGAATCGCTCCATGATTCTATGGTATGCATCGGGAAATTCTGGAAAACACTTCGAATCGCTGGTGGGATCGCCGTCGAAGGTTCGGAAAGTTGCTGTCGTAAATGACGCATGATCCAATGGCGGGTTGCTTCCAGCATGACAGAAACAGTTTGCGGCTCTACGCCAGTTCGAAATCGATCGAGCGCATCGCTTTGCGCAAATAGCCACTGTAGTTCCGCATCGCTGCCCGTGAGAACCGAATGAAGAAGCATATTGTAACGCAGGTCGTAGCGCGTCGTATCCAAGGCAATTTCTTTCGAACCCGATATTCCGAGGTCGCGGCTTAATACGGCTTGGATGTCCTTAACTTGAATACGATCGCGGGCCATTTCCTCACGGTATCGCGATTCCTGCCAGTACGGTTGCGATCCATAGGTTCGCAATCCCTCGAGAACCGCTTCTTCAAACGGCAAATGCTCAAATGCGTGCAGCGTATTGTGGTGAATAAAAACCGCAATCGGTCCCTGCGTAGGCAAATAGTGCTTAGCATGCTCGATTGCGTGGCGTATAGAATCCAGACTACCCTCGCCGGTTGCGACAGAAGATTGAGCGTTCACATCAGGATGGACAATCACAAAAGTCTAAACTTAAAACGGTGTAAATGAGTAGCGGATGAAGGGATCATTGGAGTACCCTTCGATTTGATGGTCTAAGTATGGCACAATAAACGTCATCATTACAGATCAGTAATGTTACAAAATAGCAAGACTTGGAGTAGGTTTGACAAGGTAACTGGTGATCAATCGCGATATTACAAGGCAATTTCTGCTTTTACCAAAGATATTGAAGAGCAAATCCACTTGAGGTCACTGACGACTGTGGTGCTAACGTCCAACCTCGCTTACCGGTGTCCGTTTGATGAACGGCTGTTGCTGCAATATACGCCATCGCCCATCCAAGCCCGACTTGGGAAGGGTAGTGTGCGTTATCATTCACACGGGAAAGTGGACCAATCGCTGACGCTGTATACCAAAATGTTTTCTGCCATGGATTTTCCGAAAGCTTCGCTGCGGTAATGAATGGCAACGATGACATAAAGGCATGGCCACTAACTCCGTTGTTGTCGCTAAACGAATTCCATTGAGAACCCCCGGTCGTCTCATGTGGACGCGAACCACCCGTAACTGTTTGCATTAGTACCAGTGGCGGAGCACCGACCAGGAATCCTCGCATCGATCGCTCACCCCAAAGACCGACTGTTTCAAACATCGGCGGACCATTGATCACTTCCTTTGCCATCCAAGCCGCACCAAAAACAGGTAACGTGTACACTCCGTTACCTAACTCCTTGCTCGAATGCAAAAATTCAAACCATAGGTCGCTTGAAGCTCCTCGAACAGAAGATTGGAAATGATTTTGCAATTGAACATCTGCGCTCGTATTTGCAATCAAAGCGCCGGTTCCAAAAAAAAATCCTAGTCCTAGGACAGATTCTTTAGAATAAAAATTCCATTGATCGCCTACCAACCGCTCCGATACCTCTTTTTTTTCAGGCTGGTATAACAATGTGTCCAAGTCGATCGAAGAGGGCTCGAATGACGCCTGGTTTTCGTACATTGAAGACGAAGTCGACGGTCCATCAATCGAATCGATTGCGACGAGTCCCGAAGTGGATTCAGGGCTGTCTTTAACTTGGCTAAGAGACGTTAAGCGATAGGTCCTATTGGTGATAGCTCCAGTTTTGCAAGCAACCTCCTTGCTCGAAACGTTGCTGAGAGCAGACCTGAGGCTTTGTGGAATTTGCAACATAGAATCGTGCGACGATCCAGGCATGCTCGCACATCCAGCGAACAGACAAAAAAGAACGATAACTCCTTGGGTTTTGCGAATCAATCTGCAGTCCGTTTACGATCCAACTAAGTAGACTTCAAAAGTGCTAGGTAGGAATAATTTGAAATCGGCGGTATGACAAGTTCAATTCCCAAAGACGAGTTAATCTGCGAATGCAAGGAAGGTTAGGGGGGATGCCAAGCATGCAAGTGCCGCAACTCTCAATTCTTTCCTGGTGCCATTGGGCCATAGCTCTACGGCTAATGTATAGTCGGGATTGGCGCATTCACTGAGGGACATCTTATTCGTTGTTTCACTTTGCAGCCTTTGATGCGGCTCCCTCCAAATTATTGCTGGGATCCATTTTCGCGAGCGCTTCGGCAGTTGGGGTTCCACCAAATTGTTTGTAGTAGAGTTCCTGGAATGGATTGATCTTGGGTCCGATCGCTTTTTCGTTCACCATCAGCGGTAACGCTTCGCTCCAAAATTTGTCGAAGGCGGCTGCGAGCTCACTCGCAACATCTGGATTTTGCGCGGCGACATCGGTCGATTCGCTGTAGTCTGCCTTGAGATCGAAAAGTTCCCACTTGGGTTCGGCTGCCCCTTTTTCCGAAACGAGATGCCAACGTGTGTTCCGCACGCTACACATTTTGAATTTCGATTCGTTCGGGTCAGCCAGCTTGGGCCAGCGGCCTTGATGTGCGATGAGCGCGCGATCGGCCCATGGTGCGCTAGGGTTCTCAAGTAACGGCACCAAACTACGACCCTCGATCTGCGGTCTCACAGCGTCGGTAATTTTCGCTCCGGCGAGATCAGCCAGGGTCGGAAAGAAATCAATGTGCGCTGTGAGCGCTGTACAGTCAGCGGGCTTGATGGTGCCGGGCCAACGCCAGAAAGAACTCGCGTGCGTGCCGCCGAGCCA
>JAYVPE010000447.1:0-4295 GCA_043757575.1 Pirellula sp. | reverse complement strand
AGATTGGAATATCCCAACCCGATGCGTGCGCGAGGGACGATTCCGCAGGTCCCTCACTTACGTATCGGGTTAGGATTGGTAGTTTTCACATCGCCGCTCGCATAATTAGAATATTGACTTAGAACTAAGGACTATTGAACCGCAGCCTTGGCTTCTAGTTTAGCCGGAGCCATTGCTAGCAATGCAGCCTTGTACTTGGCGCGTGCCAAGTTCAAACGTGCTGTTTGTTCGCATTCAGTTTCTTCGGTTTCGACCACGAAAAGTGTCTTCGCTTTCTTTGCGGCAGCCAATGCCTTGGCTTCGACTGGACAATTGCAACTCTGGCCACCTACCTTGTAAGAGATAGCGATACTATCCATTGCTTTTTTTACCTTGCTTGCAACTTCTCCAGCAGCAACCGAGCAGGTCAATGATTCACCTGCAATCGTAGTTTTGCCAGAAATGCTGCAGGTACTTGGCGTTGCAAAAGCGGCGACATACTTTTCTGTCTGAGTTACAAGGCTAGCAAACGCTTTGTCTGAGCTGTCAAACTTTTCGGTGCCTACAACGTACTCGACTTTAGCGGCTGTTTCTGTTGCTACGGCTTTTGCGGACTCTTCGCAGCAAAGCGATTTCGTTCCGACCATGTAGGAAAGCTTTGGCAGCTTTGCCATTCCCGCAGTTACTGGATAAGTTCCTGCATCGGCAGCACATGCTGCATCGCATTTGCCCTTGGCATCGTCAGCTCGCAATGTTGTGCCAGCGGAAACCAAAGCCAAAGCCATTAGACCCAATTTAAAAGACTTCATTCTTGAACGATCTCCTGAAAGAAACGGATGGAAACGGAATAAGACTGTCTTGAGTTGTAAATCCCATTGAATCTATACAGTTCTCAGAACATACTTATCCGAAACCGTGCGGGTTCGAATTACGTCAATTACGCAATTTGTTCCGGGATTGTACCTGCGAGTCAATCGATAATCAAGTTTTTAGCCCCGCCGCGTAAACATTCTCTGCCGAAGCGAATGTACGCCAGCGTTAGATTCCCTCATTTGGTAGTAAATAGTGACGAAAATTCAACGAATTCTTGTAACGGGCGGTGTCGGATTTCTTGGCTCGCACATGTGTGAACGTCTGGTTGACGACGGCCACGACGTAATTTGCCTCGACAATTTTTTTACCGCGCAGAAGAGCAACGTGGCACATTTACTGGCTCGGCCGAACTTCGAATTGATTCGGCACGATGTAACTTTGCCCATCTTCCTCGAGGTGGACCAGATATACCACATGGCGTGCCCGGCAGCACCCGGTCACTATCAATTCAACCCGATCAAGACGATTAAGACGTCCGTGCTTGGCTCGATCAATATGCTAGGTATCGCAAAACGTTGCGGTGCTCGAATCCTTCTTGCCAGTACAAGTGAAATATATGGTGATCCGCTCATCCATCCACAACCCGAATCCTACTGGGGAAACGTCAATACGATCGGAATTCGGTCTTGCTATGACGAGGGAAAACGGGTCGCCGAGACGTTGTTCATGGATTACCATCGAACGAACAAAGTCGACATCCGAATCGTCCGCATTTTCAATACATATGGTCCTCGAATGCACCCCTACGACGGACGGGTTGTCTCTAATTTTATTAGACAAGCCATTCAGGGGCAGCCGATTACTATTTTTGGCGAGGGGGAGCAAACTCGCTCCTTCTGTTATCGAAATGACTTGGTGGAGGGGATCTTCCGTTTAATGAACAACGAACAGAATTTCATCGGACCGGTCAATATAGGTAATCCGGGAGAGTTCACAATTCGCGAATTGGCTGAGCTAGTGATGGAGATTTCGGGCTGCAGAGTTCCGTTAGAAAAGCGCCCGCTTCCCCCCGACGACCCTGCTCGTCGGCGTCCGGATATCACACTTGCGAAAAAGCATCTAAACTGGGAGCCACAGGTTCCGCTTCGGGATGGTCTGAAAAAGACCATCGATTGGTTCCGGTCTATCAATATGGACCACTATCGGCCACCGACTCCTAATTACGTTTAGTGTCTTGACTAACCCATACTCGATCGACCCGAAAATCGTCCCGACTGTCTCCAGTCGTTGGATGTTGCGATCACGAGAATTGGTCTTCGGCAGAATGCCATTGATCATGGGGATCCTGAATTTGACTCCCGATAGTTTTTCCGACGGTGGTCAATTCTTTACTATTCAGTCTGCGGTCGATCAAGCAATGAGGCTCGAAGACCAAGGCGCAGACATTCTGGACATTGGCGGCGAGAGTACCCGTCCGTACAGTCAAGTTGTCTCGCAAACAGAAGAACTGAAACGCGTGATACCCGTTTTGGACAAGCTACAAGGAAGAGTCAGCATTCCTATATCCATCGATACAACCAAAGCGGACGTAGCGTCAGCCGCAATCGATTTAGGGGCTGAGATTATCAATGATGTCTCAGGCCTCGAGATGGATCCGGCAATGATCCAGATTGCTAGTACGCGGCGAACGGGAGTTTGTGTTATGCACACGCAGGGCACACCACAGACAATGCAAGACAACCCCGCTTACACGAACTTAGTAGCCGATATCGTCGGTTACTTGAAAGGCCGCGATGGCTGGCTCATGGAACGAGGGATTGCACCTGAGCGGATTTGTATCGATCCCGGAATCGGGTTCGGAAAATCGCATGCGCACAATATGGAGCTAATACAAAGGGCGGGCGAATTCCACACAATAGGACGTCCCGTATTAATTGGACATTCGCGCAAGGGATTCATCGCAAAGGTGCTTGGCAACAAAGATATCGACCGTTGTTTTGGAACGGTTGGAGTCTCCCTCGCACTTGCCTTGCATCGCATTCAAATTTTGCGAGTGCATGACATAGCAGCCAACAAACAAGCACTTCAACTGTTCCTCGCAAGTATCGAAGATTGATCAACCATCTGAGTTTGATTGAAAAGGAAGTCCTATGGATACACGATGTCACAATGATTTGGTAGGTTGCCGCAGTCGGCTTCAGAGCACCTTGAGCAAATGGCGGGAGTCCACCGATACGATCGAGGAAACCTGGAACGACGAAACGGCCAAGAATTTTTTTACGCAAAGTCTCGGCGATGTCGAACCCGTCATCAAACGAATGATGGCGTCGCTCCTCGAAGCTACGGAAATGGTTCATAAGTTGGAAAAGTTGGTTCTCGACACAGACAAATACGAGTAATAACGTAGCTCATTCTATTGAAAGTTCGAAGAGCGCATCCAGAGAATCATCGAACAGGTCTCTAAATCACGAACTGCATTCTCCTGTTTACGAGACTATTCCTTGTCGTATGATGCTCGTTAGTGGTCACAACTCATGCCTTATCTTTGAGCAGTGAAGCGAAATCGTCGGACAAAAATTCATCGCAGAAAGAGACATAGAAGATGTTCGAACCAAAAAAGTTTCTCGGAAAATGTGTTGGCAAATGGCAGGGGGCAGCGAAGACATGGTTTGAGCCGGGGAAACTGGCCGATGAATCGAAAGTGTCGGGTGAGATCGTGCCGTTGCTGAACGGAAATTTCTTTCGGCACTCTTACGAAGGATCGATGCAGGGCAAACCGCGACATGGCGAAGAGACGCTGGCAATGAATAGCATTACGAAGAAATTTCAGGTCTGCTGGTTTGACGATTTTCACATGAGCCATGCGATCCTGATCAGCGAAGGGGATGCAATCCAGCGGGGTTTTTCGGTTTCTGGAAAATACGACTGGGCAGTTGGCGAACCGCAGGGCGGATGGCGAACGGACTATGAATTGATCGACGCCGATCATCTGACGATCATGGCCTACAATATCATGCCAGATGGACAAGAATCCAAAGCGGTCGAGACCGTTTATGAACGGGTAAAAAAGTAGAGTCGCAGACCCCGCGCGTTATTCATCATTGAAGTACCTATAAGATTCTGTCTAAACGGAATCAGCGGTGTTGTTGACAACGAGCGTTACGGAATCTTCATCTCGACATGACCAGACGGAACAGTGTCCATCGCAAACCAAAACAAGCAAGCCACTCCAAAAGGAACCTTTGGTAGTGGATTTATATTCCTGCCTAAGGCAAACTCGACTTTTTGTTTTCTTGGAAGAACTTTACAATCATGGCGGGAGCCTCGTTAGGGAATTTGTGATCACCTGGTGAGATCAGTGTTATCACTGGCGGTCCTTTCTCAGAACGATAGATCGTACCGACCAAATCACGACTCTTGCCCCAAGGTTGGCCGTTGGGCTCGCAGCCGTTCAGTTTGCGAAGCGCCGTCATCGTTTTCTCTTGCCAATCGAACTTCACCAA
>JAYVPE010000446.1:0-4299 GCA_043757575.1 Pirellula sp. | reverse complement strand
AGCTAACTGGATTGGTCATGATGCTGACAGCTCAACGAGTCCTATTAGTTTTCTTCTTGACGTTTTTGATGTGCACGATTAGCGGTGCATTGGCTGTGCGCAAACTATGGGCTGCTGACCCAGCGACGCTGTTCAAGTAGCAGGAAACGCAAGCTAGTGATCGATCTAACCGAATACTTTTTTTACTTGAGTAGTTCGTTTGCAATCCAGGAGTCAGCCCATCGATGCAATCGCTTGCGTGGCATCGCTTTTTCCGAATAACTGGGTGCACAGTAGCGATGAATATATCCGACGTGGCCACCAAATTCCGACTTTCGTAGAACGGTTGAGTCGGACAAAATCGCGCTATCGAACATCCATTCCGGAACGATTGGATCATGCTTGTCGATCAAGATCGTCGTTCGGACTTCGATTTGATCTAGCCAAGCGCCGGACGACCCGGCACTATAGTATTCTTCGGCGTCTCGGAATCCGGCCAGCGGTGCCGTTACCGTTTCGTCAAACTTCCTAATTGTTTCAAACGAGGCATGCCGGAGTCGTTCGGCCCATTGCGGCCAAATGACCGCACGCGCTTTTGTCTGCTTGCGTAATGATCGCATGAAATAATTAGCATATAACTTGTACACTCCTTGCTCCATATGTGTCGAACAGTCGGATAGCCGAATCGGGGGTGCAACCGCCACGGCTTGCAACACACTTAATTCTCGATTTTGTTCACCGCAGTCGATCTGATTGTGTTTGGCTGATAGCATCTTTAGAAGGATGTTTCCTCCGAGCGACACGCCTGATATTCGCCATTTCCGTATCCCAAGTTTATCACGCAGATGAGTGAGCATCCCCCAAACCTCTTCATAACAGGCTCCATGAGGCGGCAGTGGTGTAAATTCGCCGGATGGTCCTGCGCCAGGCAAATCTGCTCGAAAGACACGAATACCTCGTGCAAGCAGACATTGTGCCGTGGTCGTCATGTAAGTCCCGGCATGCGAAGACCCGAGACCGTGCAAAAGCAAAACGCCCTCGTCGCTGTGTTTTGCGTCTAGTCGACTCGGGGCATTCTCGAATACGAAGCTATGGCCCTGGTCACCCATCGGGATCTTATGGTCAACGGTGGGTGGCAACGGTGCCTTGGGTTTGTAAAAACCTGTCAGAATGGTTTGTACGTGTCCATTGCGCAAGTACCATGGCGGACGAAATTGTTCCGGTTGTTGCAGCATCTGTTTAACCTTCGTCGATTTACTCGCAGCACAACACGGAGCGAATGGATTACGCATCGTAGGCAAAGATTTGCCCAATCGCTACTCACGATTGCATTTCGAACTTGGTTATTAGCAGAATAACGTTACCGAATATCGAACACTGCCGTAAATATTTTCATAGAATAATCGTTGAGTAATATAGCGATCCCATTGTTAACGCATCCCAATCAATAAGCAAAAATGCCTCCAGAATCGGACTATGATCGCAAACTTGAAAACCGGGCAGCTTTTAGACTGTCCGTCTACGTCCTCGGTTTTGTGATAATCAGTGCGGTATTACTGGTTATCAACACCTGGATGATTTTTTCGTTGGCACAAGGAATTTCAAAGCTGCTCCAGCAAATACCCTACATAGCGATTTTGGTTCAACTGTTGATTTTCATTGGTCCTATGGTGCTCTTATTCCTTGAGTGGTTTGCCTGGGATGTTATTTATGCAAATCGAGTACGAGCACGCAAAAGCCGCAGGCCATAGCCGCGTTAAAAAAGCTTGAGTTTACTAACACGGCTATAGAGCTCTTAACTTGGAAGCATGACGTGCAAGCAAATGAAAGAAATCCGCCACTCGCACCGAACTATCTTCCAGTATTTTTTATCTATACAAAACCGTCGCGTACCAACCATTTTGTCCGCGGGCAACACCGATTCCTACTGGACTGCGTTGTCCCCAGTAGCAACATTTGCGAATCGCATCATCGGATGAAACTGTCGAGAATCCAACACCCTCATATCGCCCGGTACCCATTGAACCACCGACATGTCGCATCTGACTCGAGGATGCTTGCTGCGACGCCTTTTGTTGGGCGATGCAATTGTCGCAAGCCTTTGTGAACTGTGAAGGTAGTGCGAAAACCATTGCACAAAAAACAATCATTGAGAATGCAAACCGTTGCATACGAATACTCCCTTGCGAGAAACCATTTCCAGAAGCGTCTTGCTTAACCATTTCAGCATTCGTCCTAATTGCTGACCGCGTACTACCCTCACTTCGCATCCCAAATCTGTCAACCGCAATCGACGCGGGGGGATAGGCACTTGACAAACGTAAAGCGTTACCGGTAAACGACCTAGGAAATCGATAATTTTCAAAAATAACAGCTAATTTTTTAAGTTCAAGGTCGCAATGAACAAGCGTTCTGACGATCTGTCGCCAAAGTCGGTTACGTTTTTTTCCGATCTTTACATATCACCCTAGGCCGGTTTCCCAATTGGATGATTTCTTGTAGTATCTCTGGTACTTGGCGTCGATCATAACATGGGCCGAAAACCGTGGGCTTCGGCTAATCAGCCGCAACGCGCTAGCCCGGATTATTCATGGTCTATCGAGTTTTCGTTGTAAAGTATCGCTACGATGGACATTGTGAAAAACAGTTCGAATGCAGATAGCACTTCACAACCCGATGCGTAAGCGAGGGATTTTGTGCTGGTCCCTCGCTTACGCATCGGGTTGTGAATAATCCAGGCTAGGAAGTCAACCGATGGTTGTTTCAAAGAATATTATCGAGGAACTTCAATGGCGAGCATTGACTCATCAGTGTACGGATCTAGAGGCGGTCACCAAGGAACTGGAAAGCTCGACGGTCGTTTACGCAGGTTTCGACCCCACCTCGGACTCGCTGCACGTGGGCTCACTGTTACCGTTGATGATGCTGAGGCGATTTCAACAAGCTGGCCATAAGCCGATTGCGCTCGTGGGTGGTGCCACGGGCATGGTTGGCGATCCGAGCGGCAAGTCGGATGAACGCGTTCTTCTTTCGAAAGAAATATTACAGCACAACGTAACGTGCATCGAAACGCAGATGCGCAGGTTTCTCGATTTCGATGGGCCCAACGCGGCAGTCTTAGTCAATAACTACGATTGGATGCACTCTTTTTCCTTTCTCGATTTTTTAAGAAACGTCGGCAAGAATTTCCCAGTCAGCGTGATGCTTGGGAAGGACTCCGTCAAAAGCCGTTTAGCTCGGCAGGACAGCGGGCTGAGCTTTACTGAGTTCAGCTACATGTTATTGCAAGCCTACGACTTTGCCTACCTTGCACAACATCGGAACTGCAAACTTCAAATCGGAGGCAGTGATCAATGGGGGAATATCACTGCGGGGATCGATCTTGGACGCAGAATGCTAAGCCAACAGTTGTATGGATTGACTTGTCCATTGTTAGCGACGTCCGATGGCCGAAAAATGGGTAAGACGGAAAAGGGAGCTGTTTGGCTATCGGCCGACAAGACAACTCCTTACGAGTTCTATCAATATTTTATTAACGTAACGGATGCCGACGTATTGATGGTCCTCCGATTTTTATCGGATGTGACTCGCGAGGAGTATCTTGAAATCGAAGCGTCGATGGCGCAAAAACCTGGTGCTGCTCAGCGTCGATTGGCTGAATCGCTAACGGGTTTAGTGCATGGGGAAGCAGGTTTGCAGACAGCGCTTCGAGCTTCACAAATTTTGTTCGGTGCGGAAATTGATTCGCTAAGCGACCGGGAACTGAGCTCGATATTCGCTGATGTTTTAAGCTGTACTATGCCGCGAGCTCGGTTGGAGGAAGGGTTAACGCTGATCGATGCGTTGTGCTCTGTGTCGTTGGTTGCTAGCAAGAGTGAGGGTCGCCGGGCAATCGAGGGAGGCTCCGTGTATATCAACAATCGTAAGGCGGAAGGACTCGGTCGCGTGTTGGCTCCGGCTGACTTAGCGAGCGAGTCCGTTATCGTACTTAGGCAAGGTAAGAAAAAATATGCGTTGCTAAGGTTTGCATAACCTCGTTTAACCCGCGCAGCGGCTGACACGCCTCGGACAATCGCCTATCTCGGCAGGTAACACCGCGCCTAGACATTTCCGACTTTAAAAACCGTCTCGATGTACCGGAATCCGATCGACTCGTAGAGACGTATCGCTCCAGTGTTGTGAATCGTGACTTCAAGGTTGACTTTAATGCAGCCGATGTCCCGAAAGCCTTGTAGCGCCCGTTGTATAAGTTCACTTCCCAAGCCCAACCCGCGAAAATGCGGAACGACGCCAACATTTTGGATGGCACCTTCGATGGCA
>JAYVPE010000445.1:0-4301 GCA_043757575.1 Pirellula sp. | reverse complement strand
CATTCGATGCAAAGCCTTGCCAGAAATCTTCGACCAACTCGCTGTCGAAATCTCCGATTTTCGGCGATGGCATTTCCGCTTGAAAAACCAAAAATGGGCGACCGCTAAAGTCCACTGCGCTGGTTACCAACGTTTCTTCCATCGGCAAAACCATATGGCCATAACGGCGAATTCCATGCTTGGCTCCCAAGCATTGGTTCATGGCTTGACCAAGGCAAATACCAATATCCTCCGTTGTATGGTGCGCGTCGACTTGCAAGTCGCCCAAAGCGTGGACATCGAGGTCAATCAAGGCGTGTCTCGCGAGTAAAACAAGCATATGGTCTACAAAACCGACGCCGGTATTGATGTTGTTTTGTCCAGTACCGTCCAGCGACAGTCTTAACTCGATTTTCGTCTCGGCTGTTTGTCTCGATACGGTGCTAGTTCGATTTGTCGTCATGTTGGATGGCTTTCTTATACGTCCAAATTTCGGACGTCGAGAGCATGCTTTTCGATAAACTCGCGTCGCGGTTCGACTTTGTCTCCCATGAGAACACGAAACATTTCGTCGGCTGCTGCAGCGTCTGTTAATTGCACTCTGACAACGGTGCGATTCGAAGGATCAAGCGTGGTTTCGCGAAGCTCTTCTGCATTCATTTCACCTAGCCCCTTAAATCGAGTGACCGAAAGCCCGCGACGTCCTGATTCGCGAATACCAGGAAGCAGACCGCGAAGATCTTCCAATCCAATCGCGGTTTCGTCGCGGTAAAGATAGAACCGGGAGTCGGTTGCTCCGGTTCGATCTTTAGGTATTAGGTCTTCGATTGAAAAGCCAAAGTCAGCCAATTCCTTGAGCCCTGAGTTAATAGTACGTACCTCGAATAACTCAGCAATGTGCGTTGCCGGAGCAACATCGGCAGGTGCCGACTTGGCGGCAGGCTGGTCGTCGAGTGGCATGGCTGTGAGTGGCATGACTGTGAGTGGCAAGGCAGCGAGTGGCATGGTTGTGAGTGGCGCGTCAATCGGTGCGTCGACTTGTACTTTTTTGGAAGCCAGGAATTCGTCTAGCTTGTCTCGCGTTACGAACCAATGATCTTCGGTGCCCATATCCAGATGAAAAACAGGCAAACGGCCTGTTTCCACTTCCATTCGTTCCGTGTGCACTCTCAAGGAGATACCCCGACGTTCGAGGGTTAGCATGGCGTCCTCCATTGCGGCCAATGTGTTGCATAGCTTCCGCATCTCTTGGCCTTCGATTTTCTTACCTTCATCACCGACGAAGTAACTATCATTGAGTCCTCGCTCCAGTAGCTGGAACTTCATTTCCTCCTCGGTCTGAACGTAGTATCGTTCTTTCTTGCCCCGGACAACGCGAAACAAGGGTGGCTGTGCTAAATAGACGTGTCCACCAGCAACCAACTGGTACATTTGTCGATAGAAAAAACAGAGTAGTAACGTGCGAATGTGCGAACCGTCGATGTCAGCATCGGTCATGATAATGATGCGATTGTATCTTCGCTTGGCGACGTCTTGATCAAGCCCGATGCCGCAGCCGATGGCCTGAATCATACTCATGACTTCCTCGTTCGCGAGCACTTTGTCTTCGCGGCTCTTGTACGCGTTGATGATCTTGCCACGCAACGGGAGGATGGCTTGGGTATCGCGGAAGCGTCCACCTTCAGCGCTACCGCCTGCCGAATCACCTTCGACTAGATAGAGTTCGCACTCCTCCATTTTGTTGCTGATGCAGTCTCGAAGTTTGCCAGGCAACCCGCCACCGCCGAGTACATCTTTGCGTTTACGAAGCGCGTCTTTGGCTTTTTTGGCCGCTTCTCTAGCCTCCGCTGCGAGCAAGCCTTTTTTAGCGAGCAACCGCGCGTTCTTTGGGTTTTCTTCAAGGTATTTCGAAAGTCCATCGCCCACTGCCGAATTGATCAGGCCTTCGACTTCACTGTTGCCGAGCTTCGTTTTCGTTTGACCTTCGAACTGCGGAGTGCCGACCCGGATCGAGATCACGCAAGTGAGACCTTCACGGAAATCATCGCCAGTTGGCGTGAGGTCTTTAAAGAGGTTTTCCTTTTTTCCATAGGCATTGAGCGTTCGCGTTAACGCAGCTCGAAATCCGGAAACGTGAGTTCCACCCTCGATCGTATTGATGTTATTCACATAGGAATGCAGATTTTCTGTGTACTCCTCGGAATACTGCAACGCAATAGAGAACCCGACGTCGTCCTTTTGGCCTTCGATCAAGATGACGTCTTTATGGACAACTTCGCTTGCTCGATTAAGGTATTCAACGAACTCGACAATTCCGCGTTCGTAACGGAAATCATCGAATTGACCGTTGCGTTCGTCTTTAACCTTGATGCGTACACCGCTGTTCAGGAACGCAAGCTCCTGGAGTCGTTTGACGAGGATATCGTAAGTATATTTAGTATTCGGAAAGATTTGACTATCTGGTTTGAAGGTGGTTTTAGTACCTCGCTTGGTTGTAACCCCCGCCTCGCGGACTGGCCCTGTCGCCACGCCGCGTTCGTACGATTGAGTCCAAACTTTCCCATCGCGACTAACCTCCACCTCGCACCATTGCGACAAGAAATTGACCACGGTGACACCAACACCGTGAAGTCCGCCTGAGGTCTTGTATGCGTTTTTTTCAAACTTGCCACCGAATTTGAGGACCGTCATTACACCTTCGAGGGTGCTCATTTCCCTTTGCATGAGATCGGTAAGTTGAGCATGCCGTTCGACAGGAATTCCTCGACCGTCGTCCTCGACTGTAACAGAGCCATCGGCATTGATAGTGACGGAGACAATCTTGGCGAACTGAGCCATTGCCTCATCGATGGAATTATCGACGACTTCGTAGGCTAAATGGTGAAGGCCCTTTAAAGTTGTATCGCCGATATACATTCCAGGGCGCTTGCGTACGTGCTCCAAATCGCTCAGATGCTGGAGGTCTTCGGAGTTGTAATCGGAGCCGTTAAGAGGTACGCCATCGCTATCGAGTTCCACGTTGGGATCGGTTGGCTGGTCGGCAGGTAAGTTCATAGGTTCAGTTCGTGAGAATTCCATCCAAGGCAATAAACGGAAATCGCAGGGATTTCCGGTCGTTCAAATGCGAGGCGGAAGTATACCATTTTTCTCTCATTTGCGATCGGCCTATTTCTCCAGGAAATACGATGAAAACAATGGTTTTATTTAACGTATTTAGCGGGCTTTCGTTCCCAGGCACCGTTCTAGAATTAAGAGTCGCCCACGCTCCGCTTCACCTATCTTGCCGCAGCGACGCTGGACGACTTCAAGACGTCAAGTTAATCTTAATAGTCAGGATAAAGCGATTGAACAGCGATCTATGAAGTGTCGAATACACGATTGGGATAACGCAATAAAGATGGAAAACAAGGGCAGCATTTTCACCGGCTGCATACCAGCGCTAATGACCCCGTGCACCGCAAAAGGAGAGCCTCTTTTTGACCTGTTAGTTGCCAAAGGACAGGAGTTGGTCGAGATTGGGATGCGAGCGGTAGTTTATTGTGGATCGATGGGAGATTGGCCGCTTTTGACTGATGTTCAACGCCAGGAAGGAGTTCGCCGACTGACCGCGTCTGGAGTGCCAGTCATTGTCGGTACCGGAGCACAGAATCCAGCCCTTGCCGCTGCGCATGCGGCTCACGCCCGCAGTGTCGGTGCCGCAGGTCTGATGGTGATCCCTCGGGTTTTGTCTCGGGGTATTTCAGTCGCTGCTCAACGATCGCATTTCGCAAGTATCCTTTCCGCCAGTGTCGATTTGCCCGCAGTCATTTACAACAGCCCTTATTATGGTTTTGAGACGAAAGCCGATTTGTTTTTTGACTTGCATCGCGAGTTTCCAAACTTGGTTGGCTTTAAAGAGTTCGGCGGTGCGAAGTCGCTAACGTATGCAGCGGAGAACATCACGAGCGGAAATCCGAAATTGACTTTGATGGTCGGTGTCGATACCCAGGTGTATCACGGATTTATTCATTGCGGTGCTGCGGGTGCGATCACCGGAGTTGGAAATGCGTTGCCCCACGAAGTCCTCCGAATGGTCACGCTTTGCAAAAGAGCGGCTGCTGGCGACACCAAAGCACGGCAACTTGCCGCAGAATTGAATGAAGCCTTGACCGTGCTTTCCACGTTCGATGAAGGGCCGGACTTGGTTCTATATTACAAATACTTGATGGTTCTCGAGGGGAATTCCGAGTACGAACATCAAATCCATTCGACGGATCGACTATCGGAAAGCCAACGCGAATTCATTAGTTCGCAATGGCAACTCTTCCGCAAGTGGTGGTCTC
>JAYVPE010000444.1:0-4316 GCA_043757575.1 Pirellula sp. | reverse complement strand
AAAAATGAAATGGTACGGCGGTGATTCGAAATGCTAGGCCGCACATTACCAATGCCAACGCAAACGAAACGAGTCTGCCACCTGACGCATAGCCGCTCTGTATCACTTGCAAATTCGTCGAACCAATAAATCCATACAGGTAACTAACCCCAAGCAAGAAAAAGCAGGAAGCGAACGCACTCAACAAAAAGTACTTGATCGTCGCTTCAGAGCCTGCCATATCCCCTTTGGATATTCCAAGCATAATGTAGGTTGGTATACTGATCAGTTCCAGTCCAAGAAAGAGTGATACCAAATCGTTCGAAGCACCCACGACAGGGATCGCTCCAATGATAATGATCAAGCAACCATAATACTCGCCCAGGTTTGCTTTCGGCGCAGTAGACCATGACATCAAAATAAGTATAAGACCGCCAAACAGCGCAAGCCTTTCGGCTGCCAAAGCGGTTCCGTCGAATCGGAACAAGCCTTGACCTAAATCGGCTGGTACGCTCCGCATCATTCCTATAATCGCAGCCAGTGCGAGGATCGCTAGCGAAACGACTGCGACACCTGCACGTTGGCCATGGACAGCATGTGCAGTTCCCGACTTCAGAACCAGCGACGCTGCCATCACGATGGACCCACCGAGGATCAATGTGATCGCTGGTGCCATTAGCAGGAGCGAGGCTTTTAAAGTTTCGAGTGTGTCCACAGTAATTTCAAACTCTTGAATGGTCGTTTGCGATAATGAATGACTAAGGTCTAACCTGTGCTACCAACTGATCGATTTCAGGATGAATTGCTTTTGCGCTGGGCTCCGAAATGATGGCGATGCGTGCTATGTCCTTCTCGATCAGTCGAATGGTGTCTTGGGGGCGAACTCCAATAAACAGACATACTGCAGCCATCGCTACCAGCGGTGAAAATTCTTTAGTTCCAATGTCGCTCGTTAATCGAACAGTCGCTTTGCTTCCAGAATTGCCGTCGCTTCCAAATAGGAGTCGCTGAACGATACGCAATCCGTACCATGCTCCCAAAACAGTGCCAAAGGATCCAACTACAGTAAACAGACCAGAGACTCGAATCATGCCTGACATAGCAAGCACCTCGCCAACAAATCCGTTTAGTCCAGGTAGCCCTGCACCCGCCAATGTAAAGAACACCATCATCACCGCGAGTCGCGGGTAAACCGCAGCCAACCCGCGATCTGGTTGGGCTAGCGATATTCTGCCTCGTCGCTGTTCAAGCATAGCGAGCATCAGGAACATTCCGCAAGTGATGATGCCGTGATTGAACATCTGAAGGGCTGCGCCCGTCAATCCCTCGGTGTTCATTGACATCAGCCCAAGCGTAATGAACCCAACGTGGCTGAGCGAGCTGTAAGCCAGCACCCGTCTCAATTCCGTTTGAGACAACGCAACGAGCGCTCCATAAACAATTGCCAATGCACCAAGGCCACCGAACAGCATTTGTGCATATGCCGACAGTGCTAAGGGAGTTAACGGGATCACAATTCGAATGATGCCGAAGACGCCGAGTTTGGCAACGACGGATGCTATGAGTGCTGTCGTATTCGGATGAGCAACCGCGTAGGTTGTTGGCAACCAAGTGTGCAAAGGCAAAATCGCCATCTTGATCCCGAAGCCTAACAACAATAGCCAAACGATCCATTGCTCTTTCGCCGCAAGAGCATCCACTGCATTGACGGATTCGTTTACCGCCGAACCGACTGCAGCAAGCTGAGTTTCTCGTGCAATTGCCGATAGTGCTTGCAGTGAAACCGTCGAAGCCCGATCCGGTGTGGCAGAGTTTAATGCGAGTCCAATCAAACCCAACACCATCGGCACGCTACCGACCAAGGTAAACAAGAGAAACTTGCGTGATGCGTTGAGCGACTCTGACCGGTCTCCCCATCCATTGATGAGCAGCACCAATGGCAACAAAACCGCTTCAAAAAACAGATAAAACGAAAGCAAATCCATCGACAAAAAAACGCCCAACAGCATGGACTGCGTTATGAGCATCAATGCAAGGTATTGGTGCAATCGTTCCTTGATCTGAAATGTAGCAAGGATCATGGTGACCAGACCAACAATTCCCGTAAGCAACACAAGCAATGCGCCAATTCCATCGGCCCCGAATTGCAATTGCCAGCGAACAGGATGGCCGCCAACAGAGATTGGCAAATGGATTTGTAGCCAATCGGGAGAATAAGCCAAGCGTGGCACAATAGTCGAGCTGTTGGCTAGATCTTGAGAAGCGCTCGACGTGTACACTTGTCCTACCAATAAAAGGCTCAGCGCGAAAACCAAAGCGGCTGCCCCTAAGGCCATGTTGACGATCGCATTGCCTTTGTTTCCGGCAAGAAAGATCCCGAGCCCGACAACGAGGGGCATGAGGATTAAGAGTGGGATGATAAACGTCATGAGTCTCGGGAAATTATCGAGTAGCGATCCAAACAGCGAGGGCAGCAATTCCAAACGCGGTCATGTAGGTGTAACCAGGTACACGGCCGTTTTGAAAGCGTTGTCCAATCAAACCAAATAGTCTCGGAAGCGACGCAATTTGCATTGCAATCGAATCGATGTGTTCATCGAACCAACCTAATATCTTCGCAAACCATTCCAACGGAGCGACGATCGCAACACTATAAAGCCAGTCGATATACAACCGATTACGGCCAAAGTCAGCAAAGGCGACCATCGGCCCCGTCGTCGCTGTGCTCGGTCCGACTTTTGAAAGTGCATAACCAAATACGATACCAACCACCGCCAGTAACCCCGACGCAAGCATCACCCATCGTTCTTCTTGGTGCTCGGCATGTCCGTTGAGTTCTTGGGTCTGTTGCAAGTAGTTTGCGATCCCGTGCGTCGGTCCGAGTAGAAGTCCGGCCAAGATTGCTCCAACGGCCAGGACGACCATAGGAGCAAGCATCATATTGGTAGCTTCATGCGCATGATGTTCCGCTTCCTCGGGCAGTTTTTCTGCACCCAAAAATGTGCTGAAATAGGCTCGAGACGTGTACACGGCGGTCATGAGCGCCGTAGCAAATCCAAGGAACAGCAGCACGGCAAACTGACTTCCATACTCACCATCTTTACTGGCCTGAGCTAGAACCGCCAAAATGCCGTCCTTACTAAAGAAGCCCGCTAACGGTGGCAAACCGGCCAAGGCTGCAGCACCAATCAAGAACAAAATATTTGTCTTTGGCAGGACTTTGCGGAGTCCGCCGAATCGACGCATGTCGATCACATCTCCCATCGCATGCATCACATTGCCCGCCGACAGGAAAAGCAGTGCTTTGAAAAATGCATGGGTTACCAAGTGAAACATCGCGGCGACGACTGCCACAACCATCAAATCTTTGATAGCTCCAGCCCCCAATGCCATAAATAGATAGCCTAGTTGGCTTACAGTAGAATAAGCCAAAACTCGCTTGAGGTCACTCTGAAAAAGTGCCATCCAAGCGCCAATAAACGCAGTGATTCCGCCTAACCATGCGACCGCGCTTAAAACTGCTGGCGTCGACTCTAACAGAGGCGACAGCCGAGCCATCAAATAGACACCGGCCGTAACCATGGTGGCCGCGTGTATCAACGCGGATACCGGCGTCGGGCCTTCCATTGCATCTGGCAACCAGACATGGAACGGGAACTGAGCCGACTTGCCAATCGCTCCTATCATTAAAAGAAATCCGATTGTGGTAAGCAGCTCAGGATTTTGAATGGCAATATGAGGAACTGCATTGAAAATACTGTCAAAATTTAATCGTGCAAAGAAACTTGCTTCTGCGCCCTCGACATGCCCAACCGAATAAGCAAGCAAAAGAATGCCAATAAAAAAGGCGCAATCTGCCACTCGATTGACGAGAAATGCTTTCGTCGCAGCACGTGCGGCGCTAGGCTTACGGTACCAAAAGCCGATGAGCAAGTAAGAACACGTTCCCACCCCTTCCCAAAACGCATAGAGCATTAGCAAATTGTTCGACAGAACCAACATTGTCATCGAAAAAACGAATCCGCAAAAAACTGCATAGTACCGAGCATATCCAGGATCGTCGCGCATGTAGTCGCGAGAGTAAATCGCAATCATCGCTGAAATGCAGGTTACGACAGATAGAAGCGAAAGACACAACGTGTCGACTTTGAGCGATATATCGACTATCAAGCTGCCAACGTTGAGATAGCGGTATCCCCTAAAGACCTCCCCTTTTTCTCCTTGAGCGCCGAACACAATCAAACAGATGGTGAACAAGGCTGCGAAAAGCAGAGAGATGACCGCTGGCAAGTGTGCGATCTTGCGGTCTCCGCGAAAAGCCAGAATCACACAAGTGA
>JAYVPE010000443.1:0-4321 GCA_043757575.1 Pirellula sp. | reverse complement strand
TAGGAGATCGAAAAATGCGGATAGCATCAAAGCCAAATTCGCCACGGTACGACTTCATCGACTTCGGCTGAACTTGAACGACGACTTGCACGAAGGCTAAATCGTTACGAAACGGATACTTGGTTTCCGTAAAGGCCGATTTCCATCCAGACTTTCCGGAAAAAGATTTTGTCGGCATTTCAAAGAGAGACTTTTGATTTGCGTCGAGAAATCGAAGCTTTGCACTGGCGTCAAAGTCGGCAGAATCGCACAGTATCGAAGCCGTCATAAAGTACACTGAATGGATATCGACCGGAATAGAAGGGGACGATACCTCAACCGCACCACCGTCCATTTGAACTCGCAGGTAGGGATTCAAAAGAGTACGTTCCAACAACTGATCGATTGCGGGTGGCACCTTCTCAGGAATGACTCGCCAGGGGTATTTGCTTTGTTGCCATGCAACGTAGCATTGCGAAGAAAATCTGCGAAGGTTCTCAATTTCAGTCAGTTCTTCCGCAGACTGGGCGTTTTGATAGATTGCAACAGGTACGAATTTGGGATAATCCCTCCCGGTTCGGCGAGTCCAAGCGTCAGGCCAACCATCCCTGCGAACGTCTTCTTTGACCCCGAAATCCCACTCCGCTATGATCTCCGTAGAGGAGTTGTCGACAGCATGCGTAGACGCGACGCCCCAGCCGTATAGAATGAGGCCGAGAAAAAGAGCTGTGCCCTTCAGGTATCGGCCAAACGCTTTTGTTAGAGGTCGCATTTTGCCTGGTCTGCGTGTAGGTGTTCAACTCACAAGTTTGAAGTTGCCGTTTAAGGAAGCTTTGCACGCGGCGGCGCGCATGGGTGCTGACGCTATCGAAATTGATGCTCGCTACGAAATGAAGCCTTCCGATCTTGTCGGCACGGCACTCCGGCAGGTTCGGAAATTGCTAGAAGATCTGAATTTGCGTGTTGCAGCGGTGAGGTACCCCACGCGCCGGGGTTACGAGTGTGAGGAGGAATTGGAGCGTCGTATCGATGGTACTAAACAGGCCATGAAAATGGCTCATGACCTTGGAGCCAATGTGGTCGTAAACCACGTGGGTGCGATTCCTGAATCGACTGACGATCCGTCGTTTCAACTAATGCGCACGGTTTTAAGTGACCTCGGAGCATACAGTCATCGTGTTGGGGCGTTTCTCGGATGCGAAACAGGTGCCGAACCATTGTCTCGACTTGCAACACTTATCGATTCGCTGCCAGATGGTAGTGTTGGCATTACACTCAATCCAGGAAACCTTCTCGTCAATGGGTTCGATCTCGATCACTTACAATCCATCGCCAAGCACGTAATGCTGGTACACGCCAAAGACGGAGTTAAGGACAAAGCACGCGGCCGAGGTACAGAGGTTCCATTAGGCAGAGGCATGGCTGAGTTTCCAGAAATATTCGCAATCTTGGAAGAATTCCATTACCCTGGTTACTTCGTCGTCGAACGGGACAACGCTCACAATCCGCTCCACGAGATTTCCTTGGCCGTCCAATTTCTTAAAAATATCTGAGCTTTTATGCGACCGACAGAAAGAACACACTTTTTCGTTTTAACGTACACCCCAGGGAGATAAATTATGATAATCCGCCAAAGCCCTACCACACGTTTAGGTTTGATCTTGATTGTCGTCGGAGTGGCGATTTCCGCATACCTTGCTGCTGGATTTGCACAAGAACCAAAACCTTTAAACAAATCGCCGATCGAAGAGTTCTCGAAATATCTTTCCGGGACAGTGCTGACAGGTGTTTTTACGGTAGACGGAAAGCCGCTCAACAAACTTAACGAAGAACGCTACGAGATAAAGAGCGCTCGTAAGCTGGACGGTTACGACAGCCTTTGGGAAATCGTCACTCGAATCAAGTACGGCGACAAGGATATCGAGTTACCCGTTGAAATCAATGTGGAATGGATAGGAAAAACTCCGATAATGGTAATGGATTCGGTTTCTTTGCCAGGCCTAGGAACGTTCTCTGCTAGGGTTGTTTTTCACGACAAGAAATACGCAGGAACCTGGAAGCACGACGATGTTGGTGGCCATCTCTTTGGACGGGTAGATCGTGCGCCGGAAAAGGCTGCCAAATAGCGATTTGATTGTTTGCTCGGTTTTAGAGTTCGCGACCTTCGTTTAGAATGCCTCTTTTTCATCTCGAAACTCGCGTTACCAACGAATCGCATGGTTGCAAATTTTAGTAAAAAAATCGTCATCGTTGGCGGTGGTATTATCGGACTTTCAACGGCATACGCAGCTTTGCGTGAAGGCTCGCAAGTGACTGTTGTCGACCGAATTTCAAGTTTTGGTGACAATTGCTCGCTTGGCAACGCTGGGATGATTGTGCCAAGTCACTTCATCCCGCTTGCGGCCCCTGATGCATTTGGCAATGCGATCAAGTGGATGAAAGACCCGGAATCACCGTTTCATGTCCAATTTCGACTGAGTTGGGATTTAATGAAATGGGGATTGCGTTTCTTTTTGGCTTGCACCGAGTCACAGGTTGGACAAGCGGCTCCGCTCCTTCGTGATTTGAGCTTTGCGTCACGAGATCTTTACTTTCAGTGGAGTGACTCAGGCATCGATTGTTCACTCGCGAAGAAAGGACTGCTCATGCTCTGCAAATCGGAGACGACGATGGTCGAAGAGTCGAAAATCGCTTATCGAGCTTGCGATCTTGGTATTCCGGCGCAAATATTGAACGCTGCAGAAACGAGTGCGTTGGATCCGAATGTTACCATGAATATCGCGGGCAGCGTTTACTATCCCAAAGACTGCCACCTCGATCCATCGCAGTTGCTTTCCTCGTTAAAGGCAAAAATCATTGCCCTAGGCGGGAAAATCCAGCACGATTGTTTAGTAACCGGTTGGAAGTCGAATGGCCAATCGATCGTTGCCCTTGAAACTAACGCAGGCGAGATAGAAGCAGATGAATTTGTATTGAGCGGTGGCGTTTGGTCCGAGGGACTTGTCAAGTCGCTGAAGTTGCAACTGCCATTGCAGCCAGGCAAGGGGTATTCATTGACGCTTCCCGATCCGATTGAGCTCCCAAATGTATGTTCAATTCTTTGCGAAGCGAAAGTGGCAGTAACGCCGATCGGAAGCGGCTTACGATTTGGTGGTACGATGCAGATAGGTGAACTCAATCAATCAATCGATCCACGTCGTGTGCATGGAATTCTAAAGAGTATTCCATACTACATGCCCCGATTCCAGGTCCAACATTTTGAAGGAATCCAGCCGTGGTGTGGATTGCGTCCAGTATCGCCCGATGGTTTACCCTACATTGGTCGAACCAAAGCGTGGAAGAATCTAACAATCGCAACCGGACACGCCATGATGGGCATTAGCTTAGGCCCCATTACAGGCGAATTAGTGAACCATATCTTGCATGGACGATCGACAAAAATCAATATCGCGAGACTCTCACCGGATCGATACGGAATTTAAAATCGGGCAACTCCAATCGTTGGGATTTGCACCTATAGCCCGGATCATTCATGGTCTATCGAGTTTTCGTTGTAAAATACCGCTGCGATCGACATTGTGAAAAATAGATCAAATACAGATAGCTCTTCGTAACCCGATACGAGCGAGGGATTTTGTGCTGGTCCCTCGCTTACGGGCTTGTTGATTTAATTAGCCGCCACGCGTTAGCGTCGGTTCGTACGCCAACAACCTGGGCTAACGCCCATCGGCTAATCGTTATTTTTGCAAATCGCATTAAATCAACAAGCCGTTACGCATCGGGTCGTAAATAATCCAGGTTAGCGTTGTCTGAGCAACACCTCCATTGCGCTCTCCCCTTGGAGAACCACTCCTTTAACAGAATTCGTCGGTAAACCGTCTGGCCATCGGTCGCGAGAGTCGCTCGACGCAGAAACGTTGTCCCCCAATACGATTAACTGTTCGCCAGGAGCCCAGGATTGCAACTCCGAATCGCCGTTCCCGCGATAGAAAATGTCACGAAAAACGATCAGTTGATCGATTGCAAGACTACCCGAAATTGCTGTAACCTCGATGGGTGCTTTCGCTTCACTCTCGCCTATAGTTATTTTCGTATCCAGCAAAATTAGCTTCGTTCGTAGCCATTCTTCGTCCTGGCTTCCTGCTACTAAATGGCCATCGATCATGGCTACTACTATCCAGATCGACTTGTCTTGCCTTGGAAACAATTCCGTTTTAGCAATTTGGCCACCGGCTTTGATTGTGAGGAAACTGCCGTCGAATTCCATTGAAAGGATTGGCCGACTTAAAGGAGAATTGAATGAGCATTCGATTCCCCACACGTTCTCTGGTCGCGACAACTG
>JAYVPE010000442.1:0-4326 GCA_043757575.1 Pirellula sp. | reverse complement strand
ATTAGTACCCTAAGAGTAGAACTACTTTAGGGAAGTATCGAGCTATGCGTCGAAGAAAATTTATCAAAAGCGTGGCAATTGGAACTGCGGTGACCACTGAGTGGCGGTACGCTGGCCTATCGTTATTGGGTCAATCGCCAATCGGTCTCCTGCCAGCACTAACAAATGAAGACATCTTTGCCTATATCCAAAACATTTACACCGATGCAAAGAAATGCATTTGGCGAGAGTGGGACGAAGCCTTTGTCAACCAATTGCCGAATGTCGTTCGGATTCGAACCCGCTCGATTGATCGCAACGACTACATCCTACATTCCGTAACTGGTGAACAACTATCAGATAATTCGCGTGACACTTTACTGATGCTCCGTCCAGAGATCAGCAACTCATTTGATTGTTTGGTTGTTGTGTCCGAGGGGCTAAACGTACTGGGTGTAATGGACGACGGTTCTGTGTGGAGTGTAGCGGACCAAGTGGATCACAACATAACCAAAGTTGTGTCAGGGATCGCGACGACTGCACTAAAACCTGAGCAAACAGCCTTGGAGTGTGTAAAGTTAATAGGCTAGCCTAGGATTCCGGCCGTCGTTTGCGGCGCAAATCTTATTCTTAGTGTTCGGCAACTCGCGACATTACAAAAACCATTTCGCGTGCGATTTCAGTACACTTGTCATCATATGCTTTTGCTTCTTTTGGAGTGTCGTCGGCAACCTTCGGATCCTCGTATGGCATTGACAGCCTAAGTTCACATCCCTTTACAGTTGGACACAAGGCGTCTGCACTTGAGCAAGTCATGATCGCGGCGAATTTTTCAGTGGGATTGGGCGGATGCGTGAGTGTTTTCGAAAAGCAGATCTGTGGTGAAGCTACCTTGCCGAATACAACTGAATATTTCGGATTGGTCCCATCGTGCTCTGTCTTAGTAATTTCAAGGCCAGCTCGTTGGAGCGCGGCGACTGTCCGACGATTCATGGCCGTTGTTTCCGTGCCGCCGGAAAACGATTCTAATCCATCGAGACCAAAGTGCGTCGCGGCTATTTTCGCCCAAAGCTGTGCTAAGTGGCTTCGTCGAGAATTATGTGTGCAAACAAATAGTAGTTTTGCCGGTCTACCCTCAGCTTGACAGGAAGCAATGTACTGGGAAATTTTGAGAAGTTCCTTTTGTCGATCCTCCGGAATCTCAGCTACTTCGGTGAAACGTTTTTCAATATAGCTTTCGACGTTAGGGGACAGACGATCTTCGGCTGATACTTTAGTCATGCAAGTTATTAAGGCTAGAGTAAAAAGAAAAGACTTAAAGGGCATCGAGTTGGCAACCGGAAAATGGGAAGTAACGTCAACCTTGAAATCGATCGTTCATTGTAACGAGTAGGCATTTGCTTACATCGTCTATTTTGATTAATTGTTGATGGAGAGCGGTCCAATCCGATCGCGAACTGCTCCCCGGCAACTTGATGCGAGAATAGCGTAAGCGACTTGCGCAGTCGCAGGAACTGCGTACACGCACGCCTGACGCGAGTCTTCGGCCGCATCCAAACGATAAACCAGATCGTACGAACGAGCCGACGATGCCAACTGCGACGACAGTTTGGTACTGTGTATTGTTTAGTGTCAAGGGTGGTCGGGACAATTGTTAGTGAATTTTCCGTCGTACGCCGCTAGCCCGATTCAGGCTTGTTTCCGAAACCGAATCTATGCTAATAAAAATGGCTTCGAAGCTGGTTATGGAAATTCGATCTGCGTTGCAGTATGGAAGTTGCGTCATGAATCGCGGTTCTTTAACGATCGGGGCTCAACGCACTCGTGAAAAACCCCCGGATGCGTATCCGCAAGAACCGAAGCGTTTTTATCTTGACTCTCTGCGCGGCATCGCTGCAATCATCGTCGTCGCCACTCATTTTCTGCAAGCATTCTATCCGTATGCCGTTTTTGGCGGTGACTATCGCCAACAAGCATCTTTCGAATCTGTATTCCATTGGCCACCCTTTTCCTTGGTCATTGCTGGCAACTTTGCAGTTTGCTTGTTCTTCGTTCTCAGCGGATTTGTTTTAACAACTGGACACATGCAATTCCAGTCGCAGTCACGACGTCGCTTGATCAAAGCCATGATCAAGCGTCCCATTCGACTGGGAGGAATGGTCGCTTTCAGTGTTCTGATAAGTTATGCCTTGCTCACGTGCGGTTGCTACTTTAGTGAACGGGTTTCATTGCTAACCGGTTCACAACCGTGGTTCAGCAGTTTTTGGACTGATTCGATTTCGATCAAAGCGTTCGCATGCGATTTGATTTTCGGATTGTTTTCGACAAGCGAAGCTTACAACCCGCCGATGTGGACTATTTATAAGGAACTCAAAGGTTCGTACATCGTCTTTCTTTATCTTCTCTTTCGAGTCCACTTACAGCCTTTGCAACGCGCAGTTTTATTGGCTGCACTTTTCCTGCTAATGTACAAAAGCCTTTACGTCGGTTTTGTGATCGGACTTGCATTTGCCGAATTGGACCGACTTCCTTTCATGGACAAACTTCGTGCGTCGCGTGTTGTTGCCCCGTTGACGCTGTGCCTCGGTTTGCTTTTGGGAATGCAACCGTACTATCTTCAGTCAGCGGACGCGCCCTTGACAGGGCTATTGGCTACAGTCAGTAAGTTTGGCACTGGCGGCTATTCCATGTTCGGTGCGATATTGGTTTTCGCAAGTGTGTTGTCGTCCGTTCGGATTCAGCAAGCTTTAGACCACCGCGTACTCCGTTACGTGGGTTCAGTCTCGTACGCAATGTATGCGTTGCACTTCTTATTGCTCGGTTCGTTAGCGAGTTGGCTCTACTTAAATCTGATCGGGAGTTTTGGGCACTTCTTAGCAACAGTTTTTGCGGTGATTGGTACGATGCCTCTGCTAGCAATTCTTTCCCATATAGTTACGAACACAGTGGACCGCCCCAGCAATGAATTGAGCAACTGGTTAGCGAACAAAGTGGAGCGCTCTTGCCGAGAGTGACACGTCTTGCAGTGGGCAACTTTCGCATCTGGGCCATACGCGCGGCGGCGATAGCGTTAGTCCCTGAGTTGGAAGCCACACCTTCGTCGCCTGTTCAGAGGGAAGGCATGCACAGCCAATCCAGCAACATCGATGCATCGAGCAGTTCGAACCTTCAACATCACAAGGCGAGTTCTCGTTTCGCCGCAAGCGACCAATAGTCTTCGGTCATCGTGGCTGACCGGCGAACAGAGGAGCGAATTGAGCTGCGTCCCATTTTGTCGGTTCCAACTACAGGATTGAGCGATAAAAGAGGCCTGACCCCTTTTTGCCGTCAATCGACTAAATCGGCAGCAATCGATTGGGGTACGACAGGCAGCCCAACACTGGAGGGATTCATCGGACCTTGGCTAACTCGATTGCGAACCGTCACTTTGTCAGGATTATCGCGTGGAGTAAAGTGTCGACCGCGTTGGTAGGCTGCTTGAAGCGTCGCAACGTCAAGTGCATCTTCCGACAAGTTTACTTGGTTGTAGGCAAGTAATGAACCTTTTTCCCGGTGGAAATCTCGGAGCGCCAGATTGTAGTCTACTAAAGAGCGAAAGAAGGCACTTTTGCTAGTGGCAAGTGACAGTTGAGCTTGAAGCAAAAAACTGATATTGATCAAGCCACCTATGTAACGATTTCGTAGCACTTCAACTTGCAAGTTGTCCGCTTCGATTCGATTGTAGTTGATTTGCAGTTGAGCGTAGCTTCGTGAGACTTGACGGGATGCGTTGCTCAAATCATGCGAAATGCGAAGCTGTTGCTCTTGGAGAATTGTCATGTCTTTAGCTAAATTAAGCTGTGCATGGCGGACTGCGGCCGAAGCTTGTCGTAGTCCCACTGCATAATTCCAATCCAACCCAGCCTGCCATTCTTGGAAATTTCCTTCGGATATATTTTGCGCTAGACTTTCAAACTGATTGTTCGGGTTTCGAGCACCAATTAGATGGTCTCCCAATCCTCGCCATCGATACTGAGTAAGAGCGTCTAGTCGCGGTCTTTTGTTTAGTCGAGAAGCAATTAACTCCAGTTCGCGTCTCTTGATGGTCCATTCCTGCCGACGTACTTCAACGCGTCGAGTTAAGGCATCGCTTAGCGACGCTTCCCAGTCGAAGGTCACTTCGGCTTGTAGAGGCTGATCGGAAGGTTTTATCAATCGTCCATCGGACGGAGGCAATCCCATTACATAACGCAATCGCTGTTCGGCAGAGTACAAGCCCAATGTTCCGGCCAGCGCATCGTTAACTTGCGCAGCGAATTGGTAGTAGGTGGATCTGGATTGCGCTTCTACATCCGCTTCGCCACCGCG
>JAYVPE010000441.1:0-4344 GCA_043757575.1 Pirellula sp. | reverse complement strand
GAGGAAACTACATCCAAATGCGCGAATATCGTGCCATAATGAATGATTCTGAAAAAAGAATCCAAAGTAGATGGCATTGGGCGTTAGCCCCGGTTGTTAACGAGTGAACCGCCGCTAACGCGTTGCGGCTAATTAATCAACAAGTCGTAGAGCTTTGGGAACGAAGAACTACTCCTAGTTGTGTTCGTCCAGAAGTGTCTAATCTCATCCTGTTTACTGTTCGCCTCAATTACTCCTTTCCACTCCTACCCATGTTCAAAGCCTGTCATTGCTGTGGTCTCATTCACGAGATCGGTGCGTTGCAATCGAACGAACGCGCTCAATGCACGCGCTGCGACAGCGTTATCGATCAGTCGAGAAATTTTAGGCGATCTCAAGGCCGCACCGCAGCCGCTGCCGTTGCCGCGATGGTACTGTTACCTGCTGCCGTCCTATTGCCAATCCTCGAAATTGAACAGCTCGGTCATCATCATCGCAGTAGTATAATTGGCGGAATTATCGACCTATACCAGACGCGAAGCATTTTCGTTGCAATCGTTATTTTGCTCTTTTCCGTTGTGCTGCCGCTATTAAAAATCCTTGCTTTGATCGAGCTGAGCTGGCTCTGCTCGTTGCAACAACGCCATCGTGCATGGACCTATCGATGGATGGAGCAAATAGGGAAGTGGAGCATGATGGATGTAATGCTGCTGGCATTGCTAGTCATGATGTTCAAGTTGACTGGAGTGGTGCAATTCCATTTCGGTCCGGCATTGATCGCATTCGTATTGTGCGTTTCGATGAGTATGATTGCTGCAATTTGTTTCGATCCGCATGCCATTTGGGAGTCGCCATGACCGCTCCGATTCCCGTTGCGGGACCCGCTGCTACAACGCCTACGCAAAGCAAGAGCAGTACCAATTTTCCCACCGCAATTGTTAAATCAGTTTCGAAGGAATCCGCTGGATTTCGGTCTCGTCTTTGGTGGTTAACCTTACTTTGTGGACTGATCAGTTTGGGATTGTTCTGGTATTCCAGGCAGAGCAACGGCGATCTGATTTCAATCGATTTTGACGATAGTTACGGCCTCAAACCGGAAGATCGGTTAAAATATCATGGAGTAGAAATTGGTTCTGTCGAAAGGATAGAACTAAATCGTGACCTCAATGCTGTTTTGGTGCAGGTGCGAATGACTCCGCAATCGCGTTCGATGGCGGGTGAGGGGGCAAGATTTTGGATTGTCCGCCCTTTAGTCGCGATCGATTCCATTCAAGGTCTTGATACGATCCTCGGTGCCAAGTACCTTGCAATTGAGCCTGCTCCAAGCGGAGCAAGACCTAGGACTCGGTTTAAAGGTTTGCAGTCGCCACCGATAGTAACCCCTCGAGACGGGTCGCTTGAAATTACGTTGGATGCGAACACGCGAGGCGGACTGGAGAGCAATGCCCCCATTTTGTATCGAGGATACCGAATCGGAAGTGTAGTTCAAGTTGGCTTTGCAAGCGATGCAAGGACGGTTCAAGCGAGATGCGCCATCGATCCAGAGTATCGCGATTTGGTTCGAGCAAATAGCAAGTTTTGGAACCGGAGTGGCTGGCATCTGGACGTCGGGTTATCAGGAGTTAGATTGGATGCGGATACCTTGGCGCAAATGCTATCTGGAGGGATCGAGATGGCCACTCCGACTGAGGCTGACCGAAATGTTAATACTGGCCATCGTTTTAAACTCTATGACAAAGCCGAGGCGGACTGGAATACTTGGCAGCCTTCGCTTGCGCACGGCGAGGCATGGAATCGTCTCGCGTCAAAAATGCCGCAGCCGATTCGAATAGCTTTGCGTTGGCAAGAGAGATCGTATGGCTTTCGCAAGAATCAACAACGCATTGGCTGGTGCCTGCCATTGGATGATGGCACAGTCATCTGTCTCGATGAGCAGATTTCTACACCGAAAGCTGCGTTTGCGGATTCTGTAGTATTTGAATTGGCAGGGCTATCGCTTGCATCCAACAGGTTGAATATTCAAAGGCAACTAACAACCGAAAACGCCTCGAAATCCATTGCGGCCCGATTTTCGATCTCGGAGTTGCTTCCTGTAGAAGTCAACCGTTGGCCGAGCAAAATGATATCGAATAAACTCCCTGAAAAAGTGTGCGACGTTTTCATAGCACACCCAGACGCATCGATGGCGTTGGCAATTGATGCCGCTCGATTAAGTATCAGCGACAAAGGTTGGAACGTCGACGATATAGTAACGATTGATCGCGATTACGATGGAATTCCCGTTGTCTCTGCGGAAACATCGCAGGTGATTGGGATGTTGTCGATCAAAAAAACAAGCCGTGTGATTGTCGGCTTTTAGTTTCACAGACTACCCGTCTTCTGCGTTCTCGGACGGCACAATCGATACTCCCACTCGTAATCGTCAAGATCTTTTTTAAAGAAAACCCCGCCCCAGTGCAAATAGTCAGCTATGGTTAGGAAGCGGTAAAGAAGCGGAATTTAAACCGCTATTTCCACTGAACGGATTTGCGACCTAAGACTACTTAGCGATTCAAAATGGATTTGAAACTTTTAAAACGAGCCCACTTGTGCTATGCCGCAGTTCGTAACTCTGCCTGGCTAAATAAAGCATTCGATAAGTTTGATGGCTGGGTCCTCTCGCTCTTGGACCTGAGGATGCCAAAAGATCCGAATAGGCCCGATGTCGTTGAGCTGGAAAGGCGTATTCTCTACAGCGCCAGCCCCTTATTTATGGGCGGTGACGGTGAAATCGCAGATCCCTATCTAGATCATGCTGATCAATCGAATATGAGTCCAGAACAATGGGAATCCTTTCTCATCGAGGTAACTGGCGACTCGAAATCCGAGATGCTTCTAAATATGGTGGCAGAAATTCGAGCTGCTCGAGGCTTGAGTACTCCATCCCCAAAAGCAGACGCCGACGCGTTGACACACGTCGACGCTGCAACTTTACTAGCCGACAATGCTAACGCCGATGCTAACGGCGATGCTGGCGTCGATGCCAATGATTCCGACAGTGTCGACGACGATGGTCGTTTGGAAATTCGATTAGAAAGCCGTTTCGATCAAATTGAACGGTTGCTAGACCACCTCACCGACTCCGACTCCACCCAACTCGTTTTGCACGGCACAAACGGTACAGATCAACTAGGAATTCACTGGATACACTACGGCTCGAAATACAACGACACCTTCGATTTGCACCATTTGGGACTTCGAATTGATGAAAATGGCAGCACTCAGGCTTACGGTTGCAATGTTCCTACACAAGATCGCGGTGAAACGTTATTGCAAAGCATCGCGGCATCGGTCGCCTCACATTCGCATGAAACACATGCGGGAACCGCCGATGCCATCGACAATACGACCAATTTTTCAGTAGCCCATGATTTTACGTCAGCGGACAAATGGTCCCTTGAATCGCATCTCAGTCAACTCGAAACGCTGAATGCATTCCACGTTCAGTTACAACGAAGCTTCGAAGGCCTGTTGGCGCGCTACTCGTTTGCCAATGACCCCGTAGCCATTACCAAAGACCACGCTTTCGAACCGCTCAGTACCGATTCAAGTATGACTGACGAATTGTGGCGGACGTTGCCAACGTCCACGTCATCGCTGGTTTCGTTAGACACCCCAGCCATATCTACCCCAATCTTAGAACCATCGATCAGCGACGCCGACCAATTCATTATGGTCGATAACCAATCGCCCACGGGCAGCTTCACGATCCTGGCCCTAGAGCCGCAGGCGATAACCGCAAGTATCTACTCGCCCGTGGACGATGTACCAATCCCACCCGCGGCTAGCGTCGACGGCCCACCCCACATTTTAGCTCCCCTCGCCCAAGATACGGAGACCAGCACACAATTTATCGCTCCCCTCGCCCCGGATACGTGGGCAGACCCTCTATTCGTCGCTCCCCTCGCCCCTTTGGGGAGAACTGCGAGTAACGGGACTGGGGGTGAGGGGCTGCACCACGAAATCGTCTTCGTCCAAGCTGGGTTGCAAGACTCCGACTCGCTAATAGCCGACATCGAATCGCAAGCCACCGCGCTAGGAAGATCGATTTCCGTAGTTCTATTGAACAGCAGTGAGAACGGTTTTGATCAAATCGACAGTGTCCTTTCCCAATACCATGACCTAAGTGCGATTCATTTCGTTTCGCACGGCACCGACGGCATGATCCAGCTCGGCGGCTCATGGCTATCTGCCAGCAATGTCCAAAACCATCTCACCAACCTTCAGCAATGGGGCATGGCCCTAAGTGAAACCGGCGACATCCTCATTTACGGCTGCGATGTTGCATCAGGCACCGCAGGTCAATCGCTTCTCGAAACCATCGCT
>JAYVPE010000440.1:0-4350 GCA_043757575.1 Pirellula sp. | reverse complement strand
GCGGTGGCCCATTCTCGTAGTTCATTTGAAATACGTTTTGCGCTCAACCTATGCATGGTGCTAACTGAAAACTCGCGAGCGTAATTTCGCGTCAGGTTACGGCCTACAGATTCGAGATCGCATTTCGTGCGAACCAACCACGTTGGTGCCTGGAATTGGTCCAATTTGCACTCCAGGGATTCCGAATCATTGACGGACAAACAATACAAAACCAAGTCTGCGTTTTCGATTTGTTTTTGAGTCAATTCTTGTGCGAGCGCTTGCGGCGTTGTGCCCTCCTCGTTTTCAAGCCCCGCAGTATCCAGAACATCAATAACAACATCGCCCAGATCCAAACGCAAACGCACATAATCTCGCGTTGTCCCTGGCTCCGGACTTACGATCGAGACAGGGTGGTTGGCCATCGCATTGATCAAAGAGCTCTTGCCGGCGTTCGGTGGCCCTACGATGGCGACCTGTAGGTGAACTGTTTGCGCAGCACGCGATTCCATCTGAAAAAGCAACTCATGCACCACAGTTATTGCATCGCTAAGCCGCGAGATGATTTGAGACTGGCAAATGAAGGAGATGTCTTCCTCGACGAAATCGAGCCCCGCCTCGATATCAGCCAGTAAGTTAACAAGTGAAGTTCGCAATCGTCTCAGCGGTTCCGAGAGTCCACCAGCAAGCTGCGACAAAGCTACGTTTAGAGACCGATCGTTGGTGGCATGAATGACCCCAAGCACGGCCTCGCACTGCGTTAGATCAAGCCTCCCAGCCAAAAAAGCCCGTAGAGTAAACTCACCCGGCTGCGCGAGGACTGCACCATTTTCGATCAAGCGTGACTGGATCGATTGAAGGATGATGATGTTGCCCAAGCAGTGCAATTCTACGGACGGCTGCCCAGTGTAGCTCCGGCTATCGGGCCAAACAAAAATGTCGACATCGATTGGGCCTAGACTCGGCAATTCGATTGTTTGTTGCAATCGCGATGCTCGCGAAATGCACCCGAGTTGGCTCATTCTAAGGGAGCAAGCTTTTGCGACCACCGCTACCGAGTCGGGGCCAGTGACTCGGATGGCACCGCGGAATGCACCCTCTGCCCCGGTTGCGATGGCGCAGATGGTGGACTCAGTATCAAATCTCATGCGTCGATAAACTTGTATTTCCCTGGCATCCGGACTTCGACCTCAGGTGCAGGGCCCCAATCAGGCTTGTCCGGTCCAAGTTTCAATTCACTCGCCAATGCATCATCCCATTTAATCACTTGACCTGAATAGGCTGCTTCGCGACCCATGATTGCCATGAGAGTACTCTTACACATGTAGTCGCCATTGTTGATTGGTTTGCCCTCCCGAATCGCTTTCATAAGTGCGACGTGTTCCAATTGGTACATACTCGGCTTTTTGCCTTCAAATTTCCAAGTTGTTTCCCCTTTAATCTCATTCGCCAGCACGCGTGCTGTGCCTTTGGTTCCGTAGATGAAATCCTCCGTCTGATTGAAACAGCCGTCCATTTGACGCGTTGAAGCAAAGCATCGAGTTCCGTCTGCCCATTCATATACCACAGAGAAGTGATCGTAGACGTCACCGTACTCGGGTTGTGTTCTCACTTGACGTCCCCCTGTGCCATAGCAAAGGACCGGGGGAACATCATTGTGAAGCCACATAGCTTTGTCTAAAGAGTGGATGAACTGTTCGACGTAGTGGTCACCGCTCAGCCATTTGTAGTACAACCAGTTCAAAACTTGGTTATGCATTGGCGTCCATTCGGGCTTGGGAGTTCGAATCCAAAGCGTTCCGGTCAAGTAATTCTCTTGGATCGAAATCAGTTCGCCAATGGCACCGGACAGAATCTTTTCGATGGTCGCTTTCACTCCGTAGTCATATCGCCAACAAAGTCCTGATACGACACAAAGACCTTTCGATTCAGCGATCGCGGATGCGGCCATGACTCGTCGTACGCCTGGCGGGTCAACCGCTACTGGTTTCTCGCAAAACACGTGCTTACCCGCTTTGACGGCAGCTTCCATTTGTGCTGGTCGAAAGCCGGGCGGAGTAGCCAACAACACCACATCAATGTCGGTTTGCAGTATTTTATCGAGCGCTTCCCAACCGGAGAAACACTGCTCCTCTGGAACTTCGTACTGACTTCCAATCGTCTTTTTAAGTTGATCTTTCCCCGATTCCATGCGATCGTAAAACACTTCTGCAATGGCCGTTAAGCGACAGCCCGCATCAGCAGACATGTTGTCTTTGGCGGCACCCATGCCGCGACCGCCGCAACCGACGAGGCCAACTTTAATGATGTCGCTGCCAGCCGCGTGGACACTGCGATTGAGAAAACTCGCCGTGCCGACGATGGCAGTTGTTGCAACCGACGTTTTTAAGAACGTCCGTCGACTGGGGTCGTCATGCACAGCGTTCGTTGCCCTAGACGAGGGTTGTGAGGCTGAATCTTTTTGGGATAGATGGAGTGGGTCGAAAGTCATGACGAAAGACCTTTTTTTAAAACCGGTGAGAAAAGAGGAATGGGGGGACCAAAGCTTGCGACGGGAAATCAATAATAACAGAGCCCGTTGTGCCTATCGGTGTTGCAAAATTTGCTTATCCTGAGAATTCGGAAATCACACAACCAATCGGTTATAACCCAATGAAATTGGTATGCAACACGATCCACTCGTCTCCCAACCCAAAATTTCACCTTCTCGCGATGAAAGCACTCCGGTTTCTACGCCATTGTCTGAAATTCGATCCTTGCCTGAAAATCGACCCTTGCCTGAAAATCGACCCTTGCCTGAAAATTCTGAGGAATTCGAAGCGGATGGCGTAGAGGCAGTGTCGAACGACGAATCGAATCCGGTGCCGCACCTCATGCGGGGTCGCTATTATCGAGAGGAAGATCACGAAGTCTTTTTAGACTGGTTGACTTCAGACCTGCCGATTGAACTTGAAATTGGTTCCGGAAAAGGGCTTTTCCTAACAAACGCAGCCAAAAGAACCACTGACCGGCGATTTGTCGGATTGGAAATTGCGGCTAAATACGCTTTAGAATGCCAAGCTCGTATCGAAAAAACAGGGATTGAGAACGCCAAGTTTTTCGCTTGTGATGCGGTCGCTGTGCTGGATCAAGACGTAGCAGACGGGTCGTTGGATGCAATCCACGTGTACTTCCCTGACCCTTGGTGGAAATCACGTCATAAAAAACGACGGGTCCTCAACGCAAAGACTCTCTGCAACATCCAGCGAACGCTCAAGCCCTCCGGCTCGCTGCATTTTTGGACCGATGTGCTCGACTACTACGAAGGGACGTTGGAGCTGATCGATGAAGTGACGAATCTCAAAGGTCCTTTCTTTATCAGCGAACCACCTGCCGCCCATGATATGGATTACCTCACTCACTTCGAACGCCGAACTCGCCGAAACGGATTGCCGGTCTATCGGTCACGATTCACGAAGTAATCTTGAACGTGCCTTTGTATGCAATGGCTGACGCAAGCGTCAAGTAGCAAACTTTTTCGCAATATTCGTTACGACTGCCACAATCGACAGGGTATTCTGCAATGATCGCATTCATGTTGCAATGAAATACTACAAAATGACGCATGCAGGAAGAATCCGACCTAGGGTTACTGTTGGGCCTTAAACGTCAACACTTTCCTTAAGCGAGTGAGCACCAACCATGCGAGCGTTAACGATTTTCATCCATTGTTTTTCGATGATCGCATGGCTTGCGACTCCCTTGTTCTCATGCGATTCTTGGTCGATCACGCGGGTGGACGAAGATTGGGAACTCGTCGTACGTGAACCTTCGCCAACTCTGGACTCCCCTCAAATCAGCACGTGGATGAGCCCGACTAATTCGCTCGATGGAAAACATTTCGCTACCGATTTCAACCACGCGCAGCGCCCCGACTTTTCGTCGGGAGGATTCCAAGTAAAAGCAATGGATTGGGAATCACTCATGGACGATCGAATTAGCGACAGCGGTGACTATCTATCCAACATCAATGAAACGATTCGGTGGACACAGCGCATGGAAATAAAGGGAAACGCTTTAGAATTTTCAATTCATGACGGTACGAGTCAATCTTGGGGCAGCTTTGGTGGTCCGTATACCAAGGTTCGTTTCGATCAATCTCCGGTCGCAAATCTCAATGCATACGCTGTGAATAAGTCCGTCGAATGGGCTGGGGTCGGCTTCGGTGGGAACCGAATTGAATCATTTACGCTGAAACGAGTTCGCATCTATGTAAACGATCAGTTTTTTGCATCTGTGGATGTGAATCTAGTTATCCAATGAGTCTTTTTTTTCCTCCGATAATAGGACTTGCAAGGTTATCAATTATGAGAAATCGAAATCGTATTAAAA
>JAYVPE010000439.1:0-4367 GCA_043757575.1 Pirellula sp. | reverse complement strand
ACGGCCACTTTATGACTAAGGCTGCTTCTGAAAGCGATACAAAACGGGATTTGTTGATCCGTTCACTTCTTGACCCTTCGGCTTACGTTCATTCCGTTGTAGAACCGATCGTCCTCCATGAAACGCACATTTCATGGGTGCTTCTAGCTGGCAATTTCGCCTACAAAATTAAGAAACCGATCATCACCGACTTTCTCGACTACGGAACGTTGGCAAAACGGCACCATGCTTGTTGTGAGGAATTCAGGCTTGGAAGCCGTTATGCAGAGGGGATGTACCTGGATATTGTGCCGATCACATTTGAAGATGGCCAGATTCAAATGGATGGTGACGCGCAACCCATCGAATTCGCCGTTCGAATGCGACGATTTCCGGAAGACTCGTTGTTAAGTCAACAGCTTCAAGCGGATCTCGTTACTCCAGAGAACATAGCCCAACTAGCAATCAAGATTGCGGGCTTCCATCGTCTTGCATTAAAGCTAGAAAAACCGCGTGGGGAAATGGTTTCGAGAATACTAGCTCAGGCCAACGAGAATATTGAGCTATTACAGAGCGAGCCATTGCTAAAACAAGATCCGGTCCTTCGGCGACTCGATAGTTGGACGCAGACGTACTTTGCGAACCATGAATCGTTGTTTAGGTCCAGACTATTTGAGGGATTTGTAAGGGAGTGTCATGGTGATTTGCATTGCGATAATATCGTCTTATGGTCTGGTCGTTTTTCCCCATTCGATGGTATCGAGTTTAATTCCGAGTATTCGTGGATCGACGTGATCAGCGATTACAGCTTTTTGGTCATGGATCTTCAAGAACGAGGTCGCCAGGATCTAGCTTCTTGTTTTCTGAATGCGTATTTGGAACAGACGGGCGACTACCGGTCCTTGTCCTTGTTGAGATGGTACATGGTGTATCGTGCCCTGGTGCGAGCTAAAGTAGCTGTGATTCGCGCCCGGCAAGTGGATCACGTCCTGCGATTGAGACAAGAGCAACTTGATCCAGCCAGGAACTACCTACGGCTTGCCGACAGACTGACGCAACCTTGCAAACGACACCTTTGGATTACCCATGGGGTTAGCGGCAGCGGCAAAACAACGGGAAGCCAGCGACTCATACAAAAAATGGGGGCAATCCGGATTCGATCTGATATCGAACGCAAACGGCTTTTTAAAACATCCAAAGCTACGCCGCCCTCTTTAGAGTTTGGACAGGGGATGTATTCGCCAACAGGCTCTGAGGCGACTTATCGAATGTTGTTGGTCTTAGCAAAAGATGTTCTTCAAGCTAACTTTCCGGTGGTGGTCGATGCCACGTTTCTAAAAAATGCCGATCGACATCGTTTTCAACTATTAGCAATGACTGAGAGAGCCGATTTTTCCATCATCGACTTCAAATCCGAGCAGGAAACGTTGCGGCAGCGAATTGCACATCGAACTCTTGCTCAAAACGACGCGTCCGATGCGACCGCTGCGATCCTTGCAAATCAACTATTGACCGAGGAACCGCTTACGGAAGCAGAGTTGGCAATGACGATCGATGCAGGCACAGTTTAAACCTAAATGCTATAATGTGGCAGACGCAAGGAATTACCTTGCCCCCGTTTAGAGGACCAGTCAAATTAAGCTCATGAAACCACAACTACTTAGCAATCGACGCCGGTTTCTTGGAACCGCGGCCACGGCGGCCACGGTCGGCGGATTATTGGGTTCGACTTATGCGTCCAGGCCGCAAGTCGCCGTCTCAGCGACCCGTGAAACGAAGCACTTCTGGTGTCGCCTCGCGCCGGAGGGACCTTATATTGATTCGCAACGTGACCACAAGGCCTTCGGTTTCGGCGACGGAAAGATTTTTCTGTCCGAGGACAATGCTCAGTCCTGGGCATACAGCGCGGCATTTCCAGAGGCCCAGAACATTACCTTCAGCTGCCTTCTAAAAAACAGAAACATCCTCTTCGCCACGCGCGAGAAGCTGTTCCTTAGCACGGACAATCTCAAGACGCATCGGCAGATCATTGTCAAAACAAATGAGGGCACTGACTATCTCCCGCATACTCCCCAGAAGCCCGATCAACCGGGCTGGTATTTCCATCCTCTCGACGGTGTGCACACATGGGATGTCGATGGCTCGGAAATGCTTGTTTGGGGAAACTACTGCAACGTGCTCGGCGGACCGGTGCCGGTGAATATTTATTATTCAACCGACAGCGGGCAAACGATTAAGATCGCTTATTCATTTGGGCAGAATCCTAATTTTCAGGAGAAAGGCATCGAGCCAGCCGCGTTTCTTGGCGATCCCACCAATTCGGTAATTTGCCGTCACATTCACGCGGTTGCATTTCATCCAATTGAGCGAGCATTCTATGCTTGCACTGGCGACATCAATCGGGGACACGGAAACGAATGCCACTGGTTGCGAGGAGTATATGACGCAACGGCCGATACCTGGAACTGGCGTGTGCTGGTCTCGGTAAACTCGAATTCGCGTTACAAGTCCGGCGGCATCAATTTCGTCGATGGACAGCTCTATTGGGCGGCGGACGCGAACGGTCCAAAGATGCCCAACGAGAAACACGACCGCGGAATTTTCCGGTGCGCTCCGGCGGATTTGGCCGATCCGACGAAACACACGTTGCTTTTCAATTCGGAATTCGAACTAGCCAACATGATCATCGAGGATGGCGTGATCCTAGCAGGGCATTGCGCCCCCGCGTCCACCTACGCGACGGGTATCGTAATATCGCCGGATTTGGGCAAAACCTGGGCTCAATACGATCTAGCCGAGTTCGGGCCGCGATCTCCCGTCCGATTTCACCCGAAGAACAGCGACGGCTGGTTCCGGGTGGATCTACGAAAGGGCTGGATCGAACGTGCCGAAGTCCTGTTCATTAAACCTAAGACATGAGGTGCATTTAGGTTGTTGACTTGATACTCGGCTCGACGTAGAACTCAATGAAGTCGCGAACGATCTGCTCGCGACGCTCGATGCATTGCAATGCCCTTACTTCGGAGAACTTCATGACTAATAAAGACTTAGAGCAGACACTGGATTCACTCCACCAGAGTTTAGCCGATACTCCACAAATCGATGAGCAGATGGCTGCAAAAATGAGATTACTCATCGAGGAAATTCAGTTGATCCTCGCTCGTTCAGCGCCGTCGACCGAAACACCACCATCGCACCAGACCCTCACAGCACGTGTTCGAGAGCTCAGGGACGAGTTCGAGGTCAACCATCCCCAACTTACATCGAACCTTTCTCTTATTGCGGAACGACTGGCAGACATGGGTATCTAAGTGACTGCCATTACTTGGTGGGATGGCATTGACTCAACCTATTTTCTTTCTTGCGATCCAGACCGAACACTGTGCATGCCTTAACACGTATTTTGAAACACTCCCGAGCAGAAAAGTGCTAAGCATTCCACCTCCTGTATTGCCTATAACGATGATATCGCTACTTTTCTTTTTGACGAACTGAACAAGTCCATCGCCGACGTGGTTTGAATCAATAACATGTGTTTCCACATTGGGCGATAGGTTACGCAAACCGTCCGCTGCTGAGTTAACGATTTGCCTCCTGATGGATTTGATCTCTTCAAGATCGAACTCGAGGGGAATTTCGGAATAGGCAAAAGGAACCGTGACAACACTCACAACTTCTATCTTGGCGTTCGTTCCCCAACCGAACTGAGCGAGTTGGTCAAAAACAGCCGACGCAGGATGTGTTTCGTCATACGCAATACAGACATCGATAGGTCGCTTTGCCGTTTTCAAACCGGTGGGGCGAACAACGAGGACAGAACACTTGGCGTGCGTAGCAACGAAGTCACTGGTACTTCCAAACATGCGCTCGAATAAAGAATGGCCAACTGCCCCCAATACAATGAGGTTGATGTTGCGTGATTCTGCTTCTCGCACAATCGTTGTGCCGACGTGTCCGTGGCCGACAACTAGCTCGATGGAGGCGTTTGCGCCGTCAAAAATATCTTTCAAATGCGCAAACAACAAAGCCGCCTTTTTCCTGTCCGCAATTTCAAGTCTCTCCATCAACTCGGCAGTTTTAATGGACCCATGTAAATTAGGCATGTTGCTTATGAACAAGACAAGTAGCTCAAGCTTTTCCGAGTGTGGCAAATGGGCTAAGAGCCAAGCAGCCTCCTCAGCAAATTGAGAACCGTCTGTAGCTAGAATTACCTTCATTTTGAGTTCCTATACTTCTATACCAACAAGTCGCCGTACAAAAACTAAAGCAATAACGATCGCCAACAATCCAATCGCCAGCCATCCCAGCGCATGAGAAGTGGGTAGTCGCTTCAACCAGTCAAGCATTCTGTTTCCCCTTGCTACCGATACGCCTTTGTGTCCAAATTT
>JAYVPE010000438.1:0-4372 GCA_043757575.1 Pirellula sp. | reverse complement strand
GGGCTGACCGGAGAAGTACCGCTGCGTCTTAGAATCACGAGCATCCACAAGTCCAATTCAGTCAAGTACCAGTTTATCGGGTACGGAATGATCCTGCTAATGGCCATCATCTTGTTCCGCGGTTTCACTGTGGTGATTGTAGTTGCGCTTGCACCCGCGACCGGTGTTTTCTGGGCGATTGGATTTTTGCGCTACTTGGGATGGGAGGACAATCCGTTCAGCGAGGTAATTTTGCCAGTCTTACTAAGCTTGGTCGGCTTTGCCGACGGGGTTCACATGATGGTGTACATCCGGAGTTGTTTGGGCCAAGGCCAGTCGCCGCGCGAAGCATGCCGGAATGCGCTGGCCACGGTGGGTGTCGCTTGCAGTATTACCACGATCACAACCGCCATCGGCATGGGGTCCCTCTCCTTTTCTAATCACGAGATCGTGCGCGAGTTCGCTTGGTCGTGCGTCATGGGAACGGCCACGATCCTAGCGTCCGTTCTATTGGTGATCCCGCTAGCCTGCTGTACGCCTTGGGGCAAACGTTTGGAGCGTGGGGCCGATAGAGGATTGATCGACAAGTACATTCAGCAGATCGGAGTGCCTGTTGTTGGAATGATGCGACATGCCAAAGCGGTCGCTTATTTCGCCATCGCCCTTATGCTTGTTTTGGCAGCCACAACGCTCCTTCTGCGTCCTGACGATCGGCTTTCCAATGAATTGCCGAGCGGCAGTCCCGAGCATGAGATGATGGCGCACTTAGACACTGCCTTGGGTGGGCTTCAGCAATGCACGATCAACATAAGTTGGAAAGGCAAAGACCTCGAACCCGATCAGATCGCATCCATCATTTTTAAGATCGACATGTTGCTCGACCAGGAAAAGCTGGTTGGCCACCCGCTGTCGATCATCCGAATCCTCAAAGCATTGCCGGGGGACGAAGCTCCAGTCGATAAGATGCCGATGGTGGAGTTGCTTCCGCCTCCGCTTAAGCTGGCGTTGTACGATCCGGATCAGCATACTGCAAAGATCACGTTTCGTGTTCAAGACTTGGGGACAGCCACTTACAAACCTGTCTTCCAACGTATCGAATCGTCCATCAAGGAAATACGTGGCGAGAATCCCGGAGTCGAGATCGCTCTGGAGGGTGGCCCGATTCGGCGATGGAAGAATCTCTATCAGATTGTATCGGATCTTGCGATGAGTTTGGGGACCGCTTCCATCGAGATCTTGATCGTGATGGGAATTGCATTTCGATCGTTGCGTCTCGGATTGATCGCTATCATTCCAAACATGATTCCACTCGCGGCTGCAGGTACGTTTATGGTCCTTGCTAATTGGCCACTGGATGTGGTGAGCGTTTGCGCATTCACGATTTGTTTAGGTATCGCGGTCGATGATACGATTCACTTTTTATCTCGCTATCGCGAAGAGCTTCATCAGCAACCTAATCGTACCCTGGCGTTGCAACAAGCGTTCCTCGGCGTCGGGACCGGATTGATCATGACCACCTTGGTGCTCGTCGCAGGCTTTGGTTCGGTCCTAATCAGCGAAACGCGAGACCATCGAGTCTTTGCCACTTTAGGAATCATCACGCTTCTGTCGGCAATGTTGTGCGATCTGTTTTTTCTCCCATCTCTGCTGGCGCACTTTGACAAAGCCAGATCAACCGACGCCGAACAATCGGATGAGCCGTTCCATTCATCCACAAAGGGTGGCACGTCCTAAGGCACCAGGGGCGTGTGAAGCCCATGTGCTGGGTATCTTGGTAACCGGCGAATGAAAAAGTGTGGTAAGAATTGAGCCAGCCATGGTCTGCGTTCCCCTCCTGATTGCGTTGGAAGTCCAGCCGGTTCGCGGGTGAGGTCCCCGAGAACTTCGTTCTGGCAGGACGCAGTCGAATAAGTGCGAGGGCAGGAGCCTTTAGCGTCAGGCGAAGAGAAGGGTTTTCTTCCGCGACTAATTCGGATCGCACATTTGTGAAATCACTGGCAGCATCGACGATGCGAATCTCTGCAGTCACACCGCCTGTCCACCCGAAACTCTTCCAATTCAGGACGACTTCCGAACGCAAGTCAGCAAAATTACTTACCAGCAAAGTTGCTTCGCGGCCGTCTGCGCTCAGTCCAGCAGCGAAAGCGACTTTCCCCGCGACAGCCCCGCTGCTTTCTACCCGTCTTGGCGTTTCCATCAGCCCCTGAAAGGCTCGGAAGGCCTGGTAGACTTTCAGAGGCACACATGATCGCTAGCATAGGTTGATTTAAGCGTGGCTGTCGTTGGATTCCACGCATTCATGCGAAACGAATTCAATTTTGGTTTTGCAAGCATTATTCACTGCCCGACCTGTGATCGACGCCTATTTGCAAATATCTGGGATCATGGTGTCGAACCTAAAGCGGTTTATCAATCACCAAACTAATAAGTCCGGAAGTTACTCAAGAAATATTCTTGAATCCCCTGTTTGTACAACAGAGAGAGTCTTCCCCGACCGTCGAATAAGAGCGGAACTGTATGCTGACCTTGCAGTCAGACCGCTCGTAAGTCATCCGGAAGTAAAATCAGGTGGGCGTCCGGTTTACTTAAAACCGTTTGCGGTAGTGATGGCTTGTGAACGACGCTCATACTTTCATCTAAACGTCGATTACGTCCCGCTTTTATTTTCCACAGATTTGCCAACCTTTTTTACCGCATTCCCAACAGCCTTGGTCGCATCAGCGGCTTTTTCAGCTACCGTGTTCGCTCCTGCCTTGACGTTCTCGGCTGCTTTTTTCGCGGTGTCGCTAACTGCCTTACCTGCGTCTTTGATTGTGTCTTTGACGTTATGTGCCATGATGGAATTCCTATAAGCGTTTACTACCTTGAATGCGTTCAATACGCGTTCGATGCTAGGCTGCAGGAGCATTTCTCGTTCCATTGCCACGCAGTGAAATCACGAGGAAAAATTGTGAGAGATCATCGATCACTTTTATCGTCGGTGAACCAGCTCACGATTGTTTGTCGCGCACTCTTGACCGAATTCGATAAAAGACAGTGCTTGGCACATCGAATGCGGGAACGCTGTTTTTCAAGGCCGCTAAGTGAGAAGAATCTATCCTTGCAATTGCAGCAGCAAGTGCGCTGAAAGTATGTAAGGGTCGTGATGCTGGTAGGTCAACTCGAATGTATACGGGCTGATCACCACGTTCCCGGTTCCCGCGGTTCTGAAAATCATATTGGATTCTGAGTTAGGTACCTTTTTTAGGAGAGTTATGCGATGTTGGCATTTGTTTGGTGGATCATTATTGGATTGATAGCGGGCTTGCTCGCAAGACTTGTTGTACCCGGCGCGCAGCCGATGACCTGGCTTATGACAATTATTTTAGGCTTGGTCGGTTCGCTTGTAGGAGGCTTTATATCTTCTGCGATCTTTGGTACCGATCCCAGGGCAGCAGACGTCCATACATCCGGACTGTTGATGTCGACGGTCGGAGCGGTGATAGCGTTAATATTGTACCTTGCGTATGAAAAGCGAGGACCGAACCGGCTCTAACGTCAGGCCGAAAGCGCAGATTGACCTAACCTAAATGCTCGTTGGATAGTTGTCGAGGTGTCCGCCGCACTCTAGTGTGAATTTTCGGCTTTTGATTCGTACCGCGGATTGGTTTGTGGGTCATTGTTCGCCAACAAAACCTCGCGACTATCGATCGCAGATGAGCAACGCCGAACGATTGCTAGCCCCACTCACAATCATAGCGATTGCGGTGGCAGGCTATTTCTTTGGGGAAGACGCAGCTGTCGGTGGAATCGTTCATCAGATTGAACATTTGGTCGGAAAATTCGTAATCGGCATTTACATCGGCATTGCGAGCGTAGGTTCGGTCTATGGGGCAGCGGGTTCATTGATAGTCGTGCTAGTGTGGACTTATTACTCCTCGCAAATCCTTTTCTTCGGAGCAGAACTAATCCGAGCCTATGCTAAATATTTTGATTCGCAACGCATCGTCCCTACGGAACTGGCAGTACCCATGGCAGTCCGGAGTAGTCCTAGTTCACGGCATGCCATCATCGTGCCAATTGATGGGCTGACATGCGTTGCGTGCCTTTTGCTTTAACATATGACGGAAATCGAGGGAATGTATTTTACGGACAAAGCTATGCTTAATAAATTGCGAGAATCTAACCTGAATCAGAATGCCGTTGCAGCTTATCTAAGCGATCATCGGGGTGGAGCTACGACAGCCGTTCAAATTGTTGAAAGGCTACGTGCGCAGACCGAAAACGCATCTTTAAAACATTGCCTTGAGCGGCTTCAGGAACAGATTAAAAACGACATCGAAGTACTGGAACAAATTGCCAAACTGTGTCCTACCAATACTAGTTGGTTCAAACGTTTTTTGGGTTGGTTTGC
>JAYVPE010000437.1:0-4372 GCA_043757575.1 Pirellula sp. | reverse complement strand
ATGGCTGCCACCGCGTTTCTTGGCTTCCATTTTCTCGATCGCATGCAGAGTCTTGTTTCTGGAAACCGTAACTAGGAACTGCAAAAAGTCGCTCCAACTGGTGGCACGACACTTGTGCAAATCGCGATAGACGACGAAAAGAATCTCTTGCGTAACATCGTCGGCACCAATCGAGCGAGTACGCTTGCCTAGGTAGCCGTATACATGCATTCGAACATGGCCCCGGACACGTGTCAGCACCTCGTTGATGGAGCGAACGCATCCGCCCTTAGCCAACGCCAAAAGTTCGTTATTTTCCGCCTGGGTATCGATACAAAAGTCGACCATGTTTCAGCTCCTACCGTGTAGTGAATGTTAAAAGCACTAACTACAAGGCCGGACATGGGAAGACGTTTTATCGGGACACGGTTTTAGGAACAAAAGTTCCGAAAACTGACCGATAACCGACTACAAATTAGTCACACGGAACCAAGAATAACCGCGTTGGCAGTTGCGGCATTGGGAACTATAACCATCCGATCATGAAAAGTTTTACCATCCGATGTAACCGTGATTCGGTATTGGCCTCCAGACTTAAATTCGCCTCCTTGGATCAGCTTCACCGTGCAATTGCCCTCTGCATCGGTTACGCCTGTTACCTCACCAGTGACAATCAAGTGACCAGATGCAACGTTGTTCACGCCTTCCAGCGCCACGCTGACGATTGCGTTTGGAACGGGAACGCTTCCAGACTTTACCGAAAATAAAACATCGCAGGTCAACATAGAAAATCCTTTGTGAAGGTTGGGAAATTAATCCGTCTGAACATTGCATAACGACAGCGATAACTCAATTGCTCGCCCTCCCAAACCTTCTAGGATCGATTCTGGCGCGTCCTAGACGAGTAGGGAAGAATCACACCAAGGATGCTGGTAACGTCTGGCTAACGATGGGCTAGCTGGCATCGTCATCGCCGAAATCGAATTCCGGTTGTGGTGGAACCATGACTTTGACTTTTGGTTTAGATGGACTCCGTTTGCGAGCTACCTTTTTCTTTGGCGGATACACGGAAGCTAACGCCGTCTGGAATGCTCGGTTAAGTAGGAAGGCATTTAATTCCGCCTCTGCTTTGGCAACCTCTGCGGACTTCGTCTTGCTAAGTTTCTTCGTCGTCATAACTAAACTCCCTCTAAAAAAGGCACTGGATGCCAACCACCGCGATTGGATACCGTGCCGACTGGTTAAATTGACTTGGAAAATGATTTACTTAGGGAGGCGAAGGTTACATCCTCGAACCTCTGAAACTCCCCGTCGAAAGAAAAGCGTAGGGTGCCTGCTTTTCCTTGGCTCCGCACCTTCGTTAGGATGAGTTGATAATCTAGCTTTGGTACTTTCTTAGGATCTACAGGATCTACAGAATGATCCTTGCCTTTCCGTTGCTGTTCGGCTTCCTTTTTTAAATCATCTTGCGTCATTTCGTGGATTATCATTGCTACGTCGGCATCGCCTTCGATCGATTTGCAGGTTGCCCACGAAGTTGATGTTGGTCGTTTCTCGCCTGCATCTGTATCGAGTTGGCACAGCAAGAGAATCGCCACATCTAGATCGCGAGCGATTCTCTTTAGTTCCTCGGTCATTGACTTGTACTGCTGGTCCTTCGGCGGCTTACGGTCGATTGGGCTTAGCAATTGAAGATTGTCGATTACCACCAAATCCAAGCCACCTCTGGCTTTTTGCAATTCACATTTCGCCCGAATGGTGTTGACAGTCTGACGCGTGTTATCGTCAATCGACCATGTGTGCGTTTTTTGCCCGTCGATAACATCAGCAATCCGTTGCTGCTCGGCATCGTTCCGCTTGCGCAACCAAGCATTCATGGAGATACCGCCCTCCATCGATAGAATGCGTTTACCGAATTCCTTCTCTCGCATCTCAAGGCTGAATATCAGCGAACTCTTGGACTGATTAACACACGACGAAACCAGTTGGGCGGAAAGGCAACTCTTCCCTTTTCCGAACCTCCCACCAAGCAAAATCAAAGTGCTCTTGTACAGTCCTCCAATTGAGCGGTCCAGGCTTAGAAATCCAGTTTCGAAGCATTCGCCAACATCATCCAAGTTGTTAGACTCTAAGATGGACGTTAGCACTTCACCCATTGGAGTAGCACTCTTGCCGATCTCCAAACCGCTAGTTCCTGTCTTGAAAATCGCAAGCTCTGCGTTTGGATCGCAATCCTTTCGAGACAGTGCATGTGCCGCTTTAATGGCTGCGTCCATTATCCGATCGCATGCATCCAGCCTTACCAACTCGTTGGCGTAAAACTGATAATGGGCTGCGTTTGGAGAATGCTCAGCGAGCTTGGCATATCCAGCGTTACCACCTAAGTCTTCGATTAGTCCGTTCCGATCGCAAATCAGCAAGACGCTGTGGATTGTGATCGGATCGCGGTTTAGAGACATGAGGTTGATGAGCTTGAATAACTTCCTCAACGCGGGATCTCTAACCGCTCGCTCCTGGACTATCGACATGACCTGAGGAACAAATTCCGGGGCAATCAAGCACATGGAAAGTACCATCTTTTCGCACTCGGCTCGATAGTTATTCTGCTCGATCAAATCAAATTCTAACATTCTGAATACTCCTTTTGATTACTTGCGTCTCATCGGTTCAGCCATCCGAACCGTTTCTTTTTCGATCAAATACTGAACTGTTTGCGATGCCTCATCGCTTGGACGGGCTACTAATGGGTTAGTCTCTCTCTTCCACTTGATGTGATTGCGTTCCCAGTTTCTGAACGCGGCTTTCCAGTCCTTGATCTTGTTGCCGCCCTTCTGTCTCCAATCATTCGCTTCAAAGTGATCGAAGAATTCGTTTGGATCGCTTCGAAAGTATTGTTCCCCTGCGAATGCAACAACCTCTTCAAGTGCTGGGCGAACAGCCCCAATAGACTTTTCTTTCTTTTCTATCTTTTCTATTCTTTTCTCTATTGCTGTTACTAGGGTGTTACTAGGTTGTTCCTTGGGTGTTCCTTTTTCAGGATTTAGGCTGTTCGTTTCTTCGCTTTCGCAATCACTTTCGTCAATGAAAAGACTGGGCTTAACGCGTTTTTTGGTTGTTCCTTTTTTATCGTTTTTGGCTGTTCCATCGAAATCCACTAGCGAAACTACAGTTCCACGATAGTCCTTGCTGACTACGGCAATGACGCCATAGCGCACTAGCTTTTTAAGTCGCTTTTCGTAAGTAGATTCAGGCCATCCAAGCATTGCCGCTGTTGACTTGCGACGACTCAAGAACTCGCCAGGACGCAAGGAAGCATTGCCACTGCCCCGTCCAGTATTTACCGGGACGTTCCTCGGCATAATGGACGCATCGCAGCAAATGACCGTGTAGAGCTGTAGCAATTCGAAGTTCTGAAAGACAGGACTATTCCGTACCGCTCGATAGAACTTCCCGTACCCATATCTGGCGGGTTGAAATTCGTCTTGCTCTTGCGTATTATCCATGTGTTGATTGCTTGTTAAGCGATGCCCATCGCAGATTAGATATGGAACACCCTGGTTTAGCCCCCAGGGTTGTTTCGTTTAATGACTAGATTCCCATCGCATCAAGCTGGCGGTTGGCCTCATCGCTGGCCTTTTGACGGGCTGCCTCAGACCGTGTTTTAGGTTGGCTCGCTGGCTTGCTGGACTGGCCATTCGACTCGTCGAAATTCTCGAAATACTCGATGACGTATGATTCCTTAGACAGGATCTTGCCGGACACTTTGGCGACTCTCAATCTCTTGCCGTTTTTCCCGATTGAATGCCATCTGCAAACCGCCACGCTGGTAGGACGTACGCCGAAAAGTCTCTCGCATATATCCGCTACTGGCTCATAGGGTGGTGCTGCTGTTGTTATCATTTTCCGAACTCCGTTTAATGAACGTTGCTTGCTGTTTCGTTTCACCTCCCAATCAGAACCGAAACGCTATAGGAATTTCAAACTGTTAAATTCCCAGGGATTTTGCTGTCTTTTCACCCTCCAAAAAAACACGTTTTGGAAATCTCGCTTTTTAGACCCGGTTTTGATACGAAAAAAGGGAGGCGACTGAACACCTCCCTTCCGTGAATCTCGACTCGATAAGTCGGTTTACTACTCGTCCGATTCAACAGGCAACAACCTTAGTCTTTCTTCTTCCAAATCGTACTTCTCTCGATCAAGGATCTTTTCCATCGAATGACAGTCACCAGAGAATCCGCTAAGAAACAATGCTGTTATCATCTTTGGCCTGTCTTGGATAGCTTCATCAATTGTGTTGATCGATGCCGCCCCCACACTGATGGCAAGACGTTCAAGCTCGGCAATGATGGCTTGGTAAGCCTCCAGACCTTCGTTCGATTGAATGTCGAAATCA
>JAYVPE010000436.1:0-4378 GCA_043757575.1 Pirellula sp. | reverse complement strand
GCGGAATTGAGGGAATCACTCTTGCTGTCGACTTGAGAAACAGCCCAGCGATAAGACTCTATCAGTCGTGTGGTTTCATGACCGATCAATTTGTGCAAGCCTGGATATGTTTTCCAAATCGGCAGTAACTACGTGTCGCACAAGGGAACGCTTGGGTTTGGGCTGTTCATTAATTCGGAAAGAGTTGTCGTTCGAAAAACGGTTTCGAAGCTTTCTAGTGCACCGTCTATCTTCTTATGAAGTGAACAAAGTCGTTTGCGGTGGCTGGAAAGTTCAAGCGGGCAAGTGTGAATTCGCTGAATAGGATCGACGCATTGGACGACTTCATAAATCGTCAGTTTATCCGGTGACTTTCCCAACAAGAATCCGCCGCCAACACCCCGCTTCACAGTTACTAGCCCATCGCGGGCCAGCGTCTGCAGAACCTTGGACAAGTAAGGTGCGGGGACTTGAGTTGCCTTTGCAATCTGCGCAGTCGTGTGAAGGACATCTGGCTGCTTAGCCAGATGTACGATTGCCCTGAGCGAATATTCAACGGTTTGCGAAAACATAAAGTAGCGAGTCCTATTCGCCGTCCCGGTTGAGCGGTACTTGAAAGGAAACGCCACCCACAATCTTTTTGCCTCGGTAGTTCTCGTGACAGAGGACACATTTTTCTAATGCCATCGGCAAGATCGTCATCGTTCGAAGGAAATCCTTTCCGCCGATCGTTTCGACGGAATCGATCATTTCCTTGCCAGCAAGCATTTCTTTAATGGCTCGCTTTTCAAATGCATCTTTCGGAGAGTTTTCAGGATTGATGGGTTCTCCGAGGCCGTCGACCAACCGGACTTCATGCCAATTTCCAGTCTTCATCGCTTTCAATACTGGCTGAAACGTGGTAATTGCAGCAGTCGATGAATCGTCTACGACATAGGTTTGCGTGACGGCGACGATAGCTGTTTTGTACAACGTATCGAGCATTTTGGTTTCCCGTCGCGCACTCCTTACGTTTCTCTCCTTTTCGCTTGCAGCTTGCGGATCATTCCCGGCTGCGTAGTGCCAAAAACCCAGTGCACACATAGCTGCACCGCCAGCTAGGAACAATCGAAAATTCCAAATCGACATAATTACTCTCCTGAAGTTGAGTCAAAAAAACCTCCTGCATACTAAACAGGACATCCATATCCAATTTAACCCATGGCAGGATTTTTTGCAATAGTGGACAAAGAAGTCTAATTTATGGATCGCTCGGAGCGTGCCCTTGGACTGATGAAAATAATGAAAATCCAAGTTTGTACGCGATACGAGAAATCGTTCTCCCCCTCGCCCCGTCTCACTGCCCCTCATCCCCAGCCCTTCTCCCCGGACGACCGGGGAGAAGGGGGCAAGAATCCATTCGTATGTGTGGCCTGACATCGCAAATACTCCAAGTTTCCTCAACGAAAGCATTTTCAACTTGCCAGCCTCGCCCTCCCGTTTGATTAAGAAGCTTTTCTACCTATTTGGGACAGTCGATTCCGGATTCCTTAATAGGGAAACCATCGTTTCTTCATGCCTAATTAACATGTTCTTCATCCGTTTTTTCACCCCTTCGCAGATACTTTTTGCACATAGGGTGCCGCTTTGGGTGGCAACGGTGCAGAACTTTGTTTCGGGGAGTGTCAGTTATGAGAAGAACGATTTTGAAACGGATTGCAGGACAGTGTCAAGTTCGACGCGGCTTTACGTTGGTGGAATTGCTGGTCGTTATTGCGATCATTGGAATTTTGGTGGGTTTGCTCCTTCCTGCTGTTCAAGCGGCACGCGAAGCAGCACGCCGCATGCAATGCTCGAACAACGTCAAGCAACTTGGCTTGGCAGTGCATAACTTCGAGTCAGCTTACAAGAAATTGCCGCACAGTGGACAATGCGGTTCGACAGGTTCGGCCACGACGGTTTACATGATTCAGTCAGTACCGACGCAGCTCCTGCCGTACATCGAACAAACGGCTCTCTACAATATGTTTGATTATAGCGCCGACCCACTCACGCTGTATTCTGCAGTGCCTGATGCAGCCAGCGGGCATTTCAAAACCGCAACCGGAGCACTCATTCATAGAAAGGCTAGGGGGAGAACTTACGACGATCCAGGTTTTGCTTCAGGTCAGGTGGCTGCAAAGACTCAAGTGCCTGCCTTCATTTGCCCCTCCTCGGCGATCGACGGCCTTTCGCGTGACCCGGTCCATGGATACGCTGGTTTCGACTATATGTTCCCGGATTTGTCCGACATCAATTCGACCCTTGGATCAGCAACCTATGGAACGCGAACACAGCCTGCCGGCGGAGCAGCGTGGTTGGCCCAAGTTGTAGCGGGAATGCTGAACTGCGATGGCGGAAGTATTGCACGTGTTACCGATGGTACTTCCAACACGGTCATGATGATCGAAGACGCATCCCGTTCGCACCCCAATGTTTCCAAGTTCGGTGCGCTATCAGCCCGACAATCGCCAGTTTCCAGTCCAGCAAATCCAATTGCCTGGACCGGAGGAACGGCAGGTGGCCGCCGTGTTTTTGCATGGGCAGATCCAGATGCCGCTACCAACGGTTATTCAGGACCGAGCAACGCTATTAGCCCAGGGTCTAAACTCGCCAAGATTAATAATAACAACACACCCATTGGTGGCCCTACGACATGCCCATGGACCCTAAACAACTGCGGTCCAAACGATGAACCATTCTCGTTCCATACCGGTGGTGCGAATGCAGCAATGGGAGATGGTTCCGTGCGATTTATGTCCGCGTCGACCGATGGTGTGGTTCTCAAGTTCATGGTGGGTGCCGCCGACGGCACCGTCGTCGCAGATCAACAGTAGTTCATCCCAAAGGAAATAAGAGTGGTACAGCTCGCACTGTACCACTCCGTTTCTGGATTTTGCTTCTTTGCTCCGCTATTCGCATTTTCGATAGGTCTAGTTACACTACAACCGCAGAATTGCGGCAATGTGCCCGATTCGGAATTGCGTAGGAATATCCGAACATTGTGGCATTTATGGTTTGGCAGCGAGTTTGCATCATAGGAGTTGGGTTGCTCGGCGGCTCCATCGGCCTAGCTCTGAAACGGAAACGACTGGCAGAAACCGTGGTCGGCGTTGGACGAACCATTTCCAAGCTGGATACAGCTCTCGCTCGCGGTGCCATCGATATAGCCACCGACGATATCCTGATTGGCGCAAAAGAAGCAGATTTAATCATCGCTTGCACGCCGGTTCAGTCGATTGTCGATTCCCTACAAATCGCTGCAAGTGTTGCGCAACCCAATGCGATCTTGACTGACGTAGGCAGCACCAAGCAAACGATTATTAGAGCCGCACAAGGTCGGCTTTCTCCAAACCAGTTTATTGGCAGTCATCCAATTGCCGGTGGCCACCACAGCGGCGTTGAGCATGCTGTCGGAACTCTCCTGGACGGTGCACTCGTTGTTATTACCCCCGCTGAAGACACTTTGCCAGAATTAGTCACGCGAATGATCGGTTTTTGGGAATCGATGGGGTCCCGAACCTGTTGTCTATCCCCCAGAGATCATGACGAGGCTTTGGCGACCGCCAGCCATTTGCCACACATGGTTGCATCGGCTTTGGCAATGGCCACCGCACCAGAAAACCTCCAGTTTGTTGGGAAAGGGTGGATGGACTCAACTCGCATTGCCGCCAGCAATACTCAAGTGTGGAGGCAGATCTTGGAAGAAAACCATGCGCCTGCCTTACAAGCGATGAAAAACTTTGCCACAATTTGCGCATCTTGGGTCGAAGCCTTGGAAAAGTCCGATTTCGACCGTATCGAACAATTACTCAAAGCGGGAAAAGCAACACGTGAGGCTGTGGCAAGTAGACATTCATCCGGCTGACGGCCAACCGGATTCACTCGGGCATTCTGCGCTCACCTCGATTGGTGAACTCGGAATCGCTAACGACCTTTCCATTCGTGCCGCGTACGGTTTTCTACTTCAGGGCTCACTCGCCCAAGATCAATTGACGAAGATCGCAAACGAACTTCTTTCCGATCCGATTGCACAACGCTGCGTGGCATCGTTTGTCGGCGACGTGTTGCTGAATCAACCCTTGGACGCATCGGGTGCATTCCCTTGCTCGCTCATCTACGCGATGCTCAAGCCAGGAGTGATGGATCCAGTCGCCCAAAGCACCCTCAAAATGCTTCGCGACCTCAAGTACGAAGTTGACGAGGTGCGCACGTTTCGAAAATATTGGATTAGCTCAAACGATGGAGCTGGTCAAATCGACAAGTCCGTTGTTCAGCGGATTTGTCAAAAAGTATTGGCCAATGACTCCATCGAACAAGTCGTGTTAGGACCGTTGGCTCTCGAACAATTGGCGGTAGGTTCTCCTTACCAATTCAATCT
>JAYVPE010000435.1:0-4379 GCA_043757575.1 Pirellula sp. | reverse complement strand
ATTCGGCAAGAATACTTGCGTTCATCTGCAGAGCTTGAGTATTCGCATGAATCGCTTGTCGTAACTCCATGAACAGTTCGTACTCGAGCGACTTGGCTTGATCGTCTGCTGAAAGAACTTTCTCTTCGTAGTCCTTCAATTCAGGCGTGATGTAGCGTTCGGCGTTCTTGAGCGTTTGCTTGCGAATGTAGTTGATGGGAACGCGGTCGCGATGCGTATTGGTTATTTCTAGGTAGTAGCCGAAGACGGAGGTGAATCCAACCTTCAAACTCGGGATACCTGTCGATGTGATTTGATCCGCTTGGTAGCGAGCGATCCATTCTTTGCCGCCTGCCGCCAATTGCCTCAGGTCATCCAGTCGCTGATCGTAGCCGGGACGAATGAAGCCGCCATCGCGAGCCAGCAAAGGGCAATCATCTTGCAACGCCACATCAAGCTGTTCGCGCAACGTTGGGCAAAGATCGATTCGTTGACGAAGCTGATTCAATCGCGAAGAGGCGCGTTCCTCCAGGATGGCTTTGATTTTGGGAATTTGGACCAGCGACCGACCGACTTGTTTGAGGTCACGGGGGCTCGATCGACCGGTAGCGACTCGGGCAAGCAATCGCTCCAAGTCGTATATTTCTTCAAGCATCTCTCGGAGTGACGCTCGTAAACGCGTGTCGCGAACCAACTCATCGACAGCGTCCAATCGCAATTCGATTTGCTCTTTAGAGACCAACGGAGAGGAGAGCCACTGCGAAAGTCGACGGGCACCCATCGATGTAACCGTGCGGTCCAAAACCTCCAGCAAGGAACCAGCCCGAGAAGCAGTCCGAATCGTTTGCGTCAGCTCCAGCGATCGCCTAGTCGCCGAGTCGATTTCCAATGAACGGATTAAGCGTGCTGGTTGGAGCTGTTGAATATGATCGAGTGCAGTCTTCTGAGTTTCTCGTAGATAAGCCATGGCAGCACCGGCTGCGCTAATTGCCAAGCAGTCGTGCGCGTAGGTACTAGTGGCGTCTTTGGAATCGTATTGCGTGTCCCAACCCATGCCAGATAGATCTAACACTCCGAAATGTTCATGTAACACTCGTTGAGCCTCCTCGATTCCAAATTGCCAAGTTGGACGGCGAGTAATGGGCCATCGCTCGAGTTCGCTTTTCGAAAGGGTCGAGTCGTCTTCGCGGACCATGACTTCCGCAGGCTCGAGCCTTGCGATTTGGTCCATAACGGTTTGTGCGGGATACGCTCCAGCTTCGAAGCGTCCGGTGGATAACTCCACCCAAGCGATCCCGAGCCAAGCGTTGCGTTCTTGCCCCGCTTTGCCCGGTGCGGGATGAAAGATAGCTAAGAGGAGGTTCCCAGATCGGGGGTCCAGCAGTGCATCGTCGGTTAGCGTTCCCGCAGTAACAATTCGCTGAACCTCGCGGCGAACAAGTCCCTTGGCGGTGGCAGGGTCTTCGACTTGTTCGCATACAGCGACCCGAAACCCTTGACGTACGAGTTTGGCGAGATAGCCTTCGAGTTGGTGGTAAGGGAAACCAGCCATTGGAATGGGGTTTTCGCCTTTGTCCCGACTGGTCAAAGTTAGACCAAGGACGCGGGCGACGGTTTTGGCGTCTTCATGAAACAGTTCATAAAAATCACCCATTCGGAACAGCAAAATTGCGTCTCCGCTGACCGCTTTGGCTTCTTCATACTGCTTCATCATGGGTGAAAGATTCATAGCGGAAGATGCTACCAAGCCGAGCCGTTTGAACCAAGTGCCCAAATTTTTGCGGGATAAAGGAAACAAAAAGCTCTCTTTTGTGTTTTCACTACTAAACCATCGGCCACCTGGCTAAAATCAAGGGATTGTGGTCGATCGCTCAGTGATCGTTACCGCATAGGAACTGGCTTCGAGTCAGCCGAAATCAAAAGTTTGGAACCAAAATGAAATACTCAATCGTTACGCACATCGGTTTCCTTGTCGTGGCACTGTCGGGGGTTGACTTGATTTCACTTTCGGCCATGGCACAACCGCCAGGAGGAAGTCCATTTGGAGGAGGCGGGTTTGGCGGACCTGGAGGCCCACCCGGTGGAATGTCATTCGGCGGTCGAGGTGGCGACCGAGGCGGCGGCGATCGAGGAGGCGGCGATCGAGGAGGCGGCGATCGAGGCGGTTTCGGTGGTGGAGACCGAGGAGGATTTAGTTCAGGCGGATTCGATCCATCCTCGTTTTTGACACGCATGGATACCAACGGCAACGGAATGCTTGACCCAGACGAAGCGCAGGGGCCAGCTAGGTTCATGCTCGATCGCATGGCTCGAAGCAATCCGAAAATCGATATCAGTAAGCCGATTCCTATGTCGCTGCTGACGGAGTCGTTTCAACAAATGCGAAGCGGAAGTTCAGAATATAGCTCAAGCTACTCGGACACTGAAAACGCGATAGTCGAAAAAGACTCGTTAGTACCGGGCTTCGGTAAAAAGGCCGTCGAAAAAGTTCCTGTGCCCGGCTTTGGAGTTGGTGGCGAGAGGGCAAACGTTGCTATCGACGAACGTGACATGAAAGAAGCTGACGATCGGATGGAGAAGTACGACAAAAACAAAGATCAGTATCTCGACGAAAATGAGTTAAAGGAAGGACGATGGTCGGATTCCCCGATGCAATACGACATTAACCGCGATGGAAAACTATCGCGTCAAGAACTGGCAACTCGCTACGCTCGACGCCGTTTGGCAAGTGGTAGTCAACCAGAATCGAACCAACGGAGAGACGAGTCGAATTCCAAAAAGTCTCGTGACAAACGTGAGAAAGGAGAAGAAAACACCAGTGAGAAGCCCAACCTATTCGAAAAAAGAGCGAGCTTCCGAGTCACTGATGCAGAAGGAAAAGTGGCAGCAGTTGCAGGCTTGCCGGAGTGGTTTACTCGAAACGATGTCAACAACGACAGTCAAGTCTCGATGTTCGAGTTCAGCAAGAAATGGACCCAGGACACAATCGATGACTTCTCAAGATTTGATGCGAATCAAGACGGATTCATAACAATTAAAGAGTGCTTGGTCGCTGTAAAGAAAGGGTTCATACCTGGCGGAGCGAGCAACGCTACCAGCGTGGCTGTAGCCAGCAATGTCGCCGTATCTGGCAGTTTCAAAGTCGAATCGCCAATGCCGGGCACTGCACCTTTGTCGGACAGTAAAGCTGCGGAAATGAGATCGTGGCTTGCGGGCAAAATGAAGAAAGAAGATAAGGATGGAAATGGGTTTCTTTCTCCAGAGGAAGTCAAGGACGCTACCAAGTTTGCCGATGGGGATATCGATAAAGATGGTCGTATTTCTCTTGATGAGTACATCGCTGCCCGCGCCAACGCAAAAAAATAGGGACCCCATTAAATCGCTACGAAGTCAATTACCTTCAAGCCTGATGGATTTATTGACAGCGATTGTTTTTTCTTTTTCATCCACTTCTGCTAACCAACAATGGCCGAGCACTGCTGCCGTCGCTACGGCCGTTTCGACCCTTTGAATGCGTTCACCAAGCGATAATATACGTGCTCCTTGCTCAACTGCTTGGACCACCTCTTCGTCCGCGAAGCCTCCTTCCGGGCCCACGAGAAAAAGTAACTTCTGATTGCGGTCAGCCAAAGAATTGGCTTCGTGAATGGTGTAAGCCGTCTGACCCTCTATTTTCGGATGCAAAATCCATATCGCGGTAACGTTTGGTTCACTGTCCAAAGCACTGAAATCCGCATAGACCCTGATATCACTCATGCTCAGCGTTGAACGAATGCTCATTAGTCGATTGCGACCACATTGCTTACAAGCCTCCACGACATAGCGTTCGAGCCGCTCGGCGTTGTCTTCGTTCACAACGGCGACGGATCGCGATGTTTTCAGCGGACTTAACGAATCGACTCCCAACTCAACTAGCTTTTCGATCGTGTTGCGTTGGCGATCTCCCTTGGGCATCGCGATGGCGAAATGAAGTCGGCCTGAATGATCGCGAGGAGCGAACATCCACGAATCAATCGCCGCAATCACAGTTCGTTTGTCGATCGATTGAATGGTAGCGTGAGCTTCGTTTCCTTGCCCGTCGAACAAGTCGATGGCATCCCCTTTCGTACACCGCAGCACGCGACTAGCATGGTGTGCTTCGCTGGTCGGCAAGTCGACAGTGCCTTGGTTTGGAAGCACGGGAACTAAAAATCGATGAAACGACATTCGGATTAAATTTGCGGCAGTAAGGAGTGTTATAGTCTTGTCGCTGATTATATCAAAAACAGTTTTGCAAATTGTTTCTTTCGCGGCAAGAATTAGCCGCAACAGAACACAAAGGACGCAAAAAGGGATGATTCAAAATATTACATGCGTCCGATTTCTGAACTTTGTGCTCTATGCGCTCTTTCGCGGCAAGA
>JAYVPE010000434.1:0-4384 GCA_043757575.1 Pirellula sp. | reverse complement strand
GTAGCGTCCTAAAATGGTTTCATTCAGTCTCGACATGGAAACGCCGATACCCTATCGAAGATGTTGAAGGCCTCGACCTGGGTTCGGTCCGTGGCTTTTCAGACAATCCAGCCACCGGAAACGACGACCATGGGTATTACAAAAAAATTCTGTGTTTGTTCCGCACTCATCTGTTCATTTGCTAGCAATAGTTACGGGCAGAATCAAACCAGGGACGGTGCACTGCTAGGTGGGGTGACCGGTGCACTTTTAGGCGGCGTAGTCGGTCACCAAAAGCATGAGACCGCCGAAGGAGCTTTGATCGGTGGCGCGGTTGGGGCGATTGCTGGCGGCGTCTTCGGAAACAGTCGCGACCAAGTCTATCGACAACAATACTATCAACCTCAAGTCGTCTATCCGACCTACCATGAGCATAGAACTTATGTCCAAGCACCGCCGCAACGTGTGATCGTCAGCCGACGCCCAGTAACGACCGCTGAAGTCATCAATATGACACGAAGCGGTGTAAGCGATACGGTGATCGTTGCTCACATTCAAACGAATGGCGTTGCGATGCAGCCAGACGTAAATGACGTGATTCTCATGAACCAAGAAGGAGTCAGCGACTACGTTGTGAACATCATGCAAACCGGTGCTCGAGCTCCAAACGTTTATCCGCAACCCAACACGGCTTATCGAATTTACCAGCAACCGCAACCGGTCGTCGTCCGTGAGGAGTATCTCTACTCGCAGCCTGTCTACCAAGCTCGCCAACCAACCTACAAACCTTACTACGTCGAACGCCGCGGATTTTAGTGGTGAGTTCCTTCCGACAATGAGCCAATTGAAAAAGATCATCCAAGCCATTTCTGAGGCTGGAGGTGTCGCATATGAAGTTGGTGGCTGCGTTCGCGATTCTCTGCTGGGACATCCGTCCAAGGACCTCGATATCGAAGTTTTTCACCTCGATGCGCCCAAACTGTCAAGAATTCTATCTCGTTTTGGACGAGTCAACGAGGTTGGTGTTTCGTTCGGTGTTATTAAACTGCGTACTTCACAAGGGGACGATCTCGATTTCACGCTGCCGCGTCGAGAGAGCAAAGTAGGCTGCGGGCATCGCGGTTTTCAAGTGGAAGTGGATCACACGTTGAGCGTTGCCGAAGCAGCTCTTCGTCGCGATTTCACGATGAACGCCATTTACCGTAACTTGCACGACCAAACGCTTATCGATCCACACGGTGGCATTCCGGACTTGGAGCAACGCGTACTGCGAGCGACCAGCGAACATTTCGCCGAAGATCCGCTTCGAGTCTTGCGAGGGATGCAATTCGCAGCTCGATTTGATGCTGTCATGACGAGCACGACGATTGAAATGTGCAGGTCGTTGAGCCATGAATACTCTTCGTTGGCTGTGGAAAGAGTTTGGAACGAGTGGTTGAAGTGGGCAACTTGCAGCAAGCGTCCTAGTCAGGGATTGCAAGTACTGAGAGATTGTGGCTGGATGGAACACTACCCCGCGCTAGCAGCGCTGGTTGGAGTCCAACAGGATCCAGCATGGCATCCCGAAGGCGACGTTTGGATTCACACTCTGCATGTATGCGATGCTGCTGCACGTGTTGCAGATCGCGATAGTTTGCCAGACGACGAACGAGTCATATTGATGTTTGCAGCCCTATGCCATGATCTCGGAAAGCCAGCGTGCACCCAGCTCACCGACGGTCGATGGCGATCACCGAGTCATGCGTCGATCGGCGTCCCGATTGCAGATGCGTTCTTGACCAGTATCGGATGCCCCAGGCATATTATCGAAATCGTGCAGCCGCTCGTTGCAGAACACCTTGTGCATGTCCAGGCGGAAGCCACACCGAGAACGGTGAGAAGACTATCGGTTCGTCTGGGCAAAGCTTCGATAGTGCAATTGATGCGACTCGTAGAAGCGGACTTAGGTGGAAGACCGCCATTGCCAACGACAATTCCAGAAACGCTGGTTCGCATCATGAAATTGGCCGAATCGACGAATGTATCCCTTAAGAAACCAGATCGCTTGGTTTTGGGACGTCATTTGCTTCATCTCGGTTATTCTCCAGCTCGATGGTTTAGTTCGATTTTGGAAATGTGTTATCAAGCCCAATTAGATGGTGTTTTTAGCAATGAAACAGATGGGATCGATTTCCTTAAAACCGAACTTGATAAGATGCCACCTAGCAACAAATGAGACCGACCTAATGAATTACCCGAGCAGCGGCGTTCGTGCCAAGCCTCGTGACAAGCCAGGGCCGAACAAGCGCACTTCTATTGAGTTGGAAGCCCGTTTCCCTGTCATGGGCATTCGAGGTTTACTCGTCTTCCAAATGAAAACGATGGAGAAAACGATGAAGAATGGGTGCAATCATGATGGACATCATCGATAGAAAAGCAATTCCACTATAGAGGGCGTAGAAGGTTGCAAACAACTTGCCCGACGTGGTGTTCATCCGGTCCACAGGTCCCATGCCGGTGAGAATCATCGCAGCATTCAAGAGCGCGTCCACTCCGTCCAAACCGCCAAAGTAGGAGTAGCCAGCGCTACCCAAGGCAAGTGAGAAAGCAACGATAATCAGCGTGGTTCCAAAGCTGCGGATGATCCGAACGTAATAGCCTTGTGTCGGTAGCAACCCGTCGTTTGATTTTTCAAATGGCATGTTCGGTCCTTGGACTTGAATACAGTATTTTCGATCGTTACTCAGTCGTCCGCGATCGAGGATGAACTCCTACGACTTGAACGGTGACTTCGGTTCATCTTGTGCAGCAGATTCCACATTGGCCCAGGCGGAAGTTGGTTCTTTACGTACGCAGCGAAAGTACTCAGCGATCGTCGCAAGAGCATAGTAATGGTCTTGTGATTTGAAAAGTAACCCTCCCACGGCTTCGATGTGCTGGCCAAATTCGCGGGTGGATTTCACGGGCAACTGCTTGGCTCGACCAAATATAGGAAAGACGGCTAGCAATATTAACATGCCTAGAAAAACTGCATGTAGCGTGATTACGTTGAGCGGCCAAATCGTTAGCATCTCAAATCCTTTTTGTTGTTCCGAATTGTCGTCTTTGCGAATTCGGGGATCCTGCCCGCCGGTCAGAAAGCCAATGTTCTGCTTCGGTAGCTTTTCGACTAGCTTCTTTGCAATGGATAGGTTCTCGAAATTGGTCAAGGAAAGGTTGGAGATCAGAGAGGAATTCGATAAAACAATCACGCGAGAATTCCCCCATGCTGACATGGTGACTTCCGCAACCAACGGCCTGTCGTCCATGGTCGAAAGAAGGCTCTCCATTTTTGGCAAATTGGACACTGTCAGTGATTTCACAAACCCCAACATGGTTGCATCCGAGGTTTGCCATTTGAACTCATATTCTTTATTGTTGACGCTGTTGGCTGGTTTGCTCGACGTGTCCTCCGATTCTCTATTAAATTCCTTCTGAAGAGAGGTCAAGTTTTCGTCGGAGTAACCGATCGGGTAGCTGCGAACAAACAGCCTAGCAATGGATGCGTCTAGAGCGTTCGACCAGGGGCCTTTCACCTTATTCACCCGTTCCTCCAACCCGTGCGAATGATCAAACACGCACCAGGGTGCAGCGGTCTTGGCTCGAAGCTTCGACCGCATTCGGTCCAAGGCGGTCAGTTCGATGGCTCGCTGTTGCTGTGCCGAGATCGCATCTTGATAAGAGTTTTCGCCAGTCGAGAATTTCTCAGCGGATTGGGACCAATAATCGGCCGTCGGAGAAAAATCGCGACCGACATAAATCAGTGTTCGATCACCTGACGAGAGCCAGCGATCGATCCATGACATGGTGTCAGCCTGATGCGGACCGAACGAATCGGGGGACCAAACAATCGCATTTAGTTTGTACATCGCTCGTGGCGACAAGGATCTAACAACCAGCGTAGTGCGACCATCAGCATTGCACAAATTACGAAAAAGCGATACTGAGGCCGGGCTAACTTTCGCATCGGTCCCTTCGCTCAAACCGTATTGGGTACTCAGTGAGTTCCGGCACCCAGAAAACAGCATGGCAGCAAAGTACCAAGCAATCAGTAATGCGATGTTCTTGCTCATCGGATTCACAAATCCCTCGATGCGTTTGCACTTTGACTGGCGCTAGGCATCGACTCGAACTGTTTTATGTAGGCGTCAAAGGCTGGGAGCTGTTGCCAAATGCTTTCGAATGTATCTTGGCTCAACGCATGTTTTCCAAAGAACGCATACTCAAACGCTAGAACAAGTTGGTAAGTAAAATTTCTTAAATTGTCACGCTCGCGCAATTCTCTCAAGTAGACACGATTTGTTTTGCCACGTTCCAATCGAATGCAACGGGCGCCATCCATTTCGACGAGTGCATGGCTAAAAAGATAGACGATGGCTTTTGAAAA
>JAYVPE010000433.1:0-4385 GCA_043757575.1 Pirellula sp. | reverse complement strand
TTGCAAAAGTGTTTTATCGAGCCAATCCACCATCCGTTCATTGTGAAGCGGATCGTTTAGGAACCGTTGAACCCAGCGGGACCATCGGTCGGGAGCCGCATCTGCCAAAAACTCGTCCAGTTCTTGTTGCGTCGGCACCAACATGCGTAGATCCAACGAGAGTCTTCGTAGCAGCGGACCGTCGGACTCTTCCCCACCCATTAACGGTTCGAAATCCCGTTCTACTAAAGAGTCAATCGCACTCGCTAAAGTCGCCTGGCCACGTGCCGTTGCTATTGTGAGGAAAAAGCAAAATATCACGGCGCAGGCATAACCGATGTGATAAAACAACAGGCTGTGACCAGTTCTCATGTCGCACCGACATTGTGGTAAGGAATTACCGTGGGAGGGAATCACCGTGGGAGGGAATCACCGGCAGCAAAAAACTGTGGCAATCAAAGGGCGGGCTGGAAGGTTTTCAACAACTAAATTATCGTCCAATCAATCCAGCAAGTCAACAGGCTGCCAACCCAGCAAGCGGCTGCGGTTCAAACCGAAACTCATCCGTGATCCAAGAACGATTGGTTATCTACTTCGGATTGTTTTTTCCACCATTAGGAAGTTTTCACCCTTAAATTCCGTGACCTTGGCCGAGATTACCCAAGCTACCTTTCGGTCGTCATCTTGTTGGCTCGCATCGATTCTTTGCAAGCTCAGGTTTTCCAAGCATTTATACGTTTTATTGCCCCCGTCCTCGATAAACTGATACCGCTCGCCCTGCTTACGGAAACGTCCTTTCACATCGGTCAAAATTGTCCCCTCTCGCATGACGGACACTTCCTTGGCCATCGTCGACAGCGATGGACGCTCACTTGCCATGATTGCATTGGAGCTCATTGGGCTATCCTGGCCGAGGTTTGAGAATAGGGCCGTACAGCAAAAAGCCAGGATTACCCAAAAAGCAGGAGATCGCAAAACACGCATTTTTCATGAACCCTAAACGGCGGTGTGGTTTCGAATCGGTAACTTTACTCCCGCATCATTCACGACGAGGCAAGACCATCGCATGCAAGCACATTACACCACCCACAGATAGTAGAACATAGCCCAACCAGTTAGGAGGGCGAAGGCTCTTTTTGGGAGAACCCACTTGCATGTAAACGTTGGTTGCTAAGTTGCTATCGATGATAGTCGACCTTTGTGAAAAACGATGGAGAGCACGAGTGCTGTTCTCGTTCAAAACAAATGAATCAACTAGACGGAACTGCAACCCTAGCAGGAACAGTACCACGCCAAACATAAAATATCGGTTTCGATCGATGTCCATGGCCATAAAATCTTTTCAGTAGTCGAGACAACACACCAGCGTGATTGATCGACCCCCCTTGAGCCCCAACTCAAAGGAAATAGCGAGTTGTTGGTTGTGACGAATGAAACGGTTGTTCCTAACGGCGATTTCATAGCACGACTTGCGAGCGCTGATCAAGCAGCTCGGACAACGGATCAAAGGTCTGGGCACCAAATCCTAGATGCAGGTGTTTGTGCCATCCCTCTGCATACTTGCAATCCAATTTGGACAGTTTCGCAACTTCCTCGCCCAATTCCAGCATTGTCGTCATATAGCAGTTCAACTTCTGTGTAGACTGAAGCCATTGCTGCTGAGATTGATGGCAGTCAAGCATCGCTAGTTTGCGTTCGATCACCGAATCGATCGGGATGGCTAATTTGGGATAAACTACTTCGCCCATCGGCGTACGATTGCCATGCGGCTGAGCGTGATAGATGGCAACGTCGCCGTCAAAACTGGGATGACTTGGAATACTCGCGAAATTAGGAATTCCTTTCGCAAAGGTTGCTGTAACGGCCAACCTGCATGTCTCCGTATGGTCTTCCATATAATCGACTGGAGCATGCGTGAGCACCACAACGGGTTTGGACTGACGAACAATCCAAGCGACTTTAGCCAAATTTTCAGCGTTGTAAAAAATATTCAAGTCATCGCAAATGGGTGGGTAGAAAGTCGCGCCCATGAGCTGAGCCGCGAGTTGGGATTCGCCAAGTCGAATCGCTGCGGTTTGCTTACGATCGGTAATTTTCGAACCACCACATCCATTAGCAAGGTTGCAATAGTGAATTTGCCAGCCCAAATCCTTTAGTAGCAGGAGAGTGCCAGCAGCTACGAATTCGATATCATCAGGATGGGCGAAGAGAGCAAGGACAGATGGCATGAAGTGGATGCTAAAGTGGGAAAAATAGGTTCGTCGTTGCAAATCCAAAGGCGAAATCGTTATATCGAATTTTGGGATTGCCTTGAAGCGGGAAAAATTGGAGTTGGGAAAATTTCACCAGCAGCTGCTGGGTCCGAGCTAGCCAGTTCCACTCGTTCCCAAGTGTCGAATTCCGCAGCCTAGGCGTCAAAGTCGTCCAGGCTTAACTAACACGCAATCGTCCAAATGGCTGAATTTAGGATTCAATCTGGCCGATCGATCCACCTAACTCGAATCGATTAAGTCTGCCAAATCGCGATTTGCTGGAGTCCATTGAAGTGCCACGTCTCTCAATCATTGTTCCTCACCTTCACGATGATTCAGGTCTCGAACTCACTCTCCTCTCAATTCTTGAGAATCGAGAGAGCGATTTTGAAATCCTCATAGCACACGACGGTCGGTACAGCGACCCCTATAGTCTTGATCGAGACGAAGCTATTTTGATCCCTTCCGAAGCCAATGCGAGTTTTTCGGAACAACTCAATTTGGCGGTTGCATCGGCTAGCTCGCCGATCATTCAAGTGCTGCTGCCAGGCTCGGTGGTCGATCCGCATTGGTGCGATGAATCGCTATACCTCTTGAATGACAAAACGGTTTCGGCGGTTTGTCAGCCAGTTGGCGACATGGCGTCTAACCAAGTTTACATTGGCCTTTCGGGTGATTCGCTGCCACACCGTCGCGTCGCGCACTCGGAACAAAACGTGGCCGCTCCGCTACTGTGCGGTGGAGTCTTTCGAAGGCGAATGCTGAAAAATGTGAGCGGTTGGTTAGAGCCTTGCCAGCGAGAAGTTGCCGAAGTGGAGTTTGCGCTCATGGTCTCAGCATTGAATATCGAAGTCGAAGTCGCTCGCGGCGTGACGATTAGAGCTTCGAAGCGGACAGCCGTGGGCAACGAAGCGGGTTACGAGATCGGGCGAGCATGTGGTCAGTTAGCATGTGCCTACGCGTCGATCGACGGGACCGGGGTTGTGCTAGATTCGTTAGCTCGCCGAGTTGGCCATTTGGCAAGCGGACTGATGAGTCCAAAGTCAGTGGCAGAGCGATTGGGTTGGGTCATGGGGATTCGAGACAGATCCTTTTTCAGTGCGATTCAAAATCGGTTGAAAGCTGCTTCGATTGCGACGGAACTTGAACATACAACGATTCCCATGAACGGAACGAGCTATCGAACTGAGCAACGCCGAGCCGCGTAAACGATTCGACGCGACCGTCTCGCGAGTATCGACTTTCGACTTTTGCTGTGCGTCGTTTTGCAAGGAAGTCGATTCTAGCTTTTGATAAAACCACCAAAAGTGACTTCAACCGCTACGATGGAAATATCATCTTGAGGACTCGCGGAGCCGTGCCACCGCGAGATTTCTTCTAAGATAAAAACAACACTGGCTTCAAGCGTTTCGGACCTTGCTTGGCCAATCGACGCCAATAGCCGGGCATTTCCAAACTGCTCTCCGGCGGGGTTCATCGCCTCCGGGACTCCATCTGAGTAAAGGTACAAGCGGTCTCCCTGCTTTAATTGCACCGACCGCTCCTCGTAGGTGTCGTCTGCCAGGCCGATTAGGAATCCGTCGCTCTCCAATATTACCGGAAGGGCGCTAGAGCTCAAATGCACCGGACCGGGATGTCCTGCAGAGACATAGCGGAATTCGCCCGTCGCCGTGTTCAAGATCCCGTACACCATCGACGTTAATTGCTCGGTCGCAGCATCGAATGGAAAGAGACTGTTCAAATGAGCGGCGACTTCAGCGGGCGGCTTGACGTCGAATGGATCCCCAACGTTTCCATTTTGAATCAGAATCGAGGACGGTTCCAGCGGCGGCGAGAGGAGACGACTCAGGGTCACCGATAGAAGAGCCGATGCCACGCCATGACCGCTGACATCCAGGACGTAAAGTCCGAACCTGCCATCTCCGAGCGGGATGATGTTCAGGCCGTCGCCAGCCAATTCGTCGCAGGGTCGGTAAATCCAGGCAAAGTCGATGCCTGGGACGCGGGATAAATCGCGAGGCAGAAATGTTTCCTGGATCTTTGCCGCCGCCTTCAGGTCGCGTGACATCCGTTCGTTTATCTTTTCCAGCCGCGCATTAGCTTCCTCCAATTCGAGTTGCAAACGACGGAGCTTCAAGTGAGTCTCGACGCGGG
>JAYVPE010000432.1:0-4408 GCA_043757575.1 Pirellula sp. | reverse complement strand
CGATTCTAGACGATATATGACTTAATAAAGTCTATTCCAGCCGCTTTTGACCAAGTTGGGATTGGAGGAATGACGGTAGATGCCTAATCTACCAGAGTGTTCTGGGAAACATTTCGCGCAAATAGCTGTGACTTCGTTGCCAATGAGTTTGGGTCCGTGAAACGACCGCAATTTCTTGTTGGATGAGTCGAGTGGAGGCCGAACCATTTTTTGGAATCCGCCTTGAATTATTAGTCGATCCACTTGAGCCATGCATGCGTAATCCTAAAGAACTGTTAGTCGCTTCCAAAGCCTTTACGTCCGAGACGAAATGGATTAGCTGGTGGCATTTGCTCACGGCGATGGCTTGCTATGCGATTAGTTTAGTTATCGCTAGTTCTGATTTTTTCCCGATGTTTGTGCGCATTGTCAGCAGTTGTGTCAGCGGACTTGTTATTGTTCGATTGTTTATCATTTACCATGATTACAACCATGGTGCGATTTTGCGCAAATCATGGATTGCGGCGTCCATTCTAAAACTTTATGGGTTGCTAGTCCTCAGTCCCTCCAGCGTTTGGAGTCATTCCCATGATCATCATCACAAGCACAACTCAAGGTCTTCTGGCAGCAATACCGGATCTTATCCGTTGATGACTCGCGACGAGTACCGCAATGCGGATCGTTGGAAACGGTTTGGCTACGCCGTTTCTCGGCATCCGATTACGGTGTTCAGCGGCTACCTTACTGTATTCTTGTATGGAATGGCGATTCGATCCTTTTTCCTACATCCCAAAAAGCATTTCGACGCTGGCGTGGCTGTAGTCTTGCACGTAGCCTTACTTACGTTTTGTTGGATGCAGGGCTGGGATATTCTTCTTCTGGGAATGCTTATTCCACTGACGATCGCTTGTGGTCTAGGTGCCTATCTGTTTTATGCTCAGCATAATTTCCCGACTTGCCAGTTGCATCGGCGGGAAGATTGGCACTACGTTGTAGCAGCCTTAAAGTCGTCTAGCTACATTCGCATGAGCAATCTGATGCATTGGTTCACTGGCAACGTTGGATACCATCATGTTCACCACTTGAATGCAAAAATCCCGTTCTATAGATTGCCCGAAGCGATGGCAGCCATGGAGGAACTTCAAACGCCGGGAACCACTTCGTTGCATCCACGCGATATTCTCGCTTGCTTTCGACTCAAGGTTTGGGATACAGACCGAGGCCATTTCATTTCGTTCCGAGAAGCCAGTAAAGCTTAGGCAAGCCACGCATTTCACGACAATGATTCGACGACCCGGCTATTGCTTGTCCACGGATGGCGATGAACGCAATGCGGCTTCAAGGTAGGAAAGAAATCGCGACGTAGGATTGGCAAATCCAGATAGCTTTCCATTCGAGTTGGAACCGCCAAGATGGATCGCGATAACGTCTCCCTTGCTATTCATGATGGGCGCGCCCACGGTACCTTGATGAGTTAGACTTTTATCGTCGAATTCGTAAACGATATTCCCATATTCGTCTTCACCCGTGACCATTGCCGAGTGTTGCCGCTGACTTGGAGGAGCACCGACAAACATCGCTGCAGACAGCCATACGGTGTCTCCTTTGATGGGGTGTTCGCTGGAAAGTCTGAATTTGCCGGCTCTTGTCTTGACTGGCATCCATATTGCAAGGATGTCGCCAGCGGGGGACGATTGGTCGAACGGGGCAGACTCGGGAATGCTCAAAAAACCAGTTGAGGACAAAACCCCATCGAAGGATCCAAATGCATCCCCCAGGGTGATGGTTTGGTAGATCTCCGAAAGCTCAGCCTGGCTCGCTTGTCGCGAAAGACCAGATGCGGGCCCCAGAATACTCAGCGCCGTCAAAACAATTGGCCGATTGTATCCGTCCATCTCAACCATAAAGGCAGTGCCGACGGACGAACCGACATCAACATTTCCCAGAGTGGTTTGAAAGTACGGCCTGAGAACAGAACTGTTCTTGATTTCGGGCGCACCTAGCAAATTGGGTGAGGGAAGTGATTCTTGAGCGAGTTCAATCTCTCGCGTCTGACACCCCAAGGAAAGAAATACATTGAGGAACAAAAGCGGAATAATGAGCAGCGCACGTTTCATGAGTAACAACCGTTTATTATGACTAGGACTAGACCCGAATAGGAATGGATTCAAAAACGAAAACGCCGCACATGAATGCTGTGCGGCGTTACACGTACATGAGGGAAACCGCCCTATGCGATTACCGACAAAGCTGACAAAAGTTAAAGTAGTAGGCACATTCGATGAGCCGTCCACTTAGAATCCCAGCAAATGCCGAAGAGCGTTCGGCACGATGGAGCGAGCCTGCTTCTTTTGTGGGTTGGATCATTACAAGCCGGATTCTCCTTTTGCGACTTCTTTATCCATTTTCGCAACCTCAGCAACTTGTTCTTCCTTGCTCAATGGTGGCTTGCTACCACTGCATCCAACGGAAAGGATAAAGGCAAGCAACAAACCGATCGAAAACAATAAACGCAAATTTGTCATTGCAGATCTCCGCTCAATACTTCACCATCATCTACGACACATAGGAAACGCCAGACATTAGCATCCACGTTAAACGCAAAGAAACGTACCGATCCATCGACCGCCGTGGCATTTAGTCCACCGGGATGGGCAGAACCGAAATAGCGATTCCAGTTTGGACCACCACCATTGACGGCATCCCCTAGGAATGTTGTTTTCGAATCAGGCTTTGGAGGGAAATGCCAGCGGACAACGCACTCGTCCCAACCTGCGTTGTTCCAGCGTTCGTTGTCACCACCATCTCGACCGTGCTGAGTTGGATGAAGGGCTTTTTCCGAAAAAAGGATGGAATGGGATGTGCCATCGGTAACAGCTCCCAGTTTTCTTTTCTGGCCGGATCCCGACCAAATGATCGCTCCGCCCTTGCCAGGTGTTAGCCCGCCATTCAAGGCCGTCCGAATTGGCTGAGCGGGTGCTCCCAAAGGAGCCGTCGGAATGTAGCTGATTGTGGAGTCAGGTGGACCCGAGTAGAAACCAGCACAACCCGCATAGTCCGTCCGTCCAAATAGTGAACCGTAACCGGTCGGTGCGCGCCGACTTGGGCAATAGTATGAAGAAACCAATGCCATTGCCACCTCGTCTTCGCCCGTCACCGACGCCACCGGGCCACTACTGGCAGCCCCAGTCCAGATTGGTTTTACATCCTTGGCCAAGTTCCAAATGGTGTTCTGCTCCATGAATGGAAGGATTTTGTATTGTGCACTCCATCCGTCCTTGTTGGCCGCACGACAGCAGGTCGTTCCCGTCGTGTACGAATATCCATTAGGATTTGGAGTCACACCATCGGGTTGAACCGCTTTCGGATGGCCATCGAATGGTCCTTCGGGCAAGTTCTTGTACGCACTCTCGAAATTCAACGAAGCCAACCCCATCTGTTTTAGATTGTTCGAGCATTGCATGCGACGTGCTGCTTCACGTGCTGATTGCACTGCGGGTAAAAGTAGTCCCACCAAAATGCCAATGATCGCGATGACCACCAGCAGCTCCACGAGTGTGAAACCCGGTCTAAATCGAGTCCTTTTCATGATCCGTTCCTCAAAATCAAAGTAGCATTTACGTGACAAGCGATCCGAGTCACGCGACAAACAAACACATTGAGGAAGATTAAAACCTGCCATCATTCAGATCGTATGATGACTAAAATAAGAATGGATGAATCCAACGTTGACCGGAGGATCTGTATTCACGATGCGCATGCGTAAGAGCGCAAGCGAGATATTGCGTCTGGATTCATTACATCCCATTGCGTTGGGCTGCGGAGACTCATCTCCATATTTATTCCGCAATGCTACTCAGCCAGATTGGCTTTGCGTCATCGGTTGTGGCGAAGCGAACGGCGTCAGTTAAGTCTGCGGCTTTCCCGGAAATTTTCACAGGGCCTTGAATCGGAACTGTACTTTTGACACGAAGCGTTATCTTTTTCTCCGTGTCACTGCCATGAATCGATTTTACTTCGGGGCAGTCAATCCCCTCGGGCATTCCCTCGAGCGACACAATAATCTCCCCTTTAAAATCGGACTCGCGATCCAATTTGACTTGTATTTCTGCTTCCTTTCCAATCGTCACCTGAATCAGATCACTCGGTATCGAAAGTTTGAAGTCAGGCACCAAAGAACTTACAATTAAGTAGAATTCAAAGCCTGGACCACCTGCTTGATGAAAGTCTTTGACTTCGATGAAATACTCACCGTCCGCAGGAGCCTTCCATTTTAAATCAGGATCACGATCGTTGCCAACATCGTCCTGTTGATTTAGTTGCTTGCCCTGTCCATCCAGGATGGCTACAGTCGCATCTAACTCCGAGCCAAGTTCTCGAGCGATCAATTGAATTCGGTAAAGTTGCCCTGCAATCGCTCGAAAGCGAA
>JAYVPE010000431.1:0-4410 GCA_043757575.1 Pirellula sp. | reverse complement strand
CGGATTGCTCAACATAGGCCAACAACGGAACAAAAGGACTTAGTCGATCGTAATTTGCAAGGAGCCGCTCCGCGACATTATTTCCGGTAGTTGTTCCAACAGATTTGTTTGGCAATTTTTGGTACGTACTTTCGTAATTAAGAACAGCCAAACCGATTTGCTTGGGATTATTTGTACATTGCATTCGACGAGCAGCCTCGCGAGCAGCTTGAACGGCAGGTAGCAAAAGCCCAACCAAAATCCCGATAATTGCAATCACAACCAATAACTCAACTTACGTGAACCCTGCACGCCTCAATTTCAACTTCATAATTCCACCCTTTTTTTGAATAGAAAACAAACCACACAATAACACCGTCGATGGCCGTGAAAGCGCCATAGGCAAGGCTCTATAGGAAATGGCGTAATAGTTGTCATTTTGGACATCAATTCAAACAGAATTTAGAATTCCTCGCCCTATTAGCCGTTAATACTATAGCAAACGGCTGACTTGAAGGTACGAAACGTATTGTGACGTAAACACCTTCATTTTTCAAACACCATTTATAGGGCGAGACCCGTTCAGAGCCACGACCTAAAAAAAGGTCGTGGTTTAGGCAATAGGAATTGGATTTGAGGCTAAAGTTCGCCCAATTCACGAAAATTTGCCAAAAACGTGTCCAAAACGCGGGCGGTCGAGACATTGAATTTGTAGAGTTTCACTTTGAGCCGCAACTCGCTAGCGGGCTGGAAGGCTAGTAATCACTTGCAAATCTGGCCCTCATGCTAGCGCATTGAGGCTCAAATTTTACAAAGTGAGTGCCATTTGGCTTTACGCCAACGGGACGGGAATTGAGTGAAATGGACCATTCGGACTCGTTAAAAGGTGCTCGAGATTTCCTAACGCTTTTCGTTGCAAATGAACGGCGTCTTCGCAATTTTGCGCGCGTGCTCGTCTACCAATCTCACGATGCAGACGAGGTATTTCAAGAAGCATCTGTCATCATGTTGGAAAAATTTGATTCACTCACGCCGGAAAGCGATTTCGCACGATGGGCTTGTAGGATCATTCTGTTCAAGGTTATGGAGTTGAGGCGTAGACGCGGAAGAGAGAAATTTCGTTTCAGCGACACAACCGTCGAGGCGCTTGCGGGCCAGGCAGAGACGATGGTTGTGAAACTTGGAGAACGGGGCGTTGCTTTGGAGAATTGCATTCAGCATCTTTCGCCTACCAGCCGAGGAATTTTGGTTCAGCGTTACGAGTTTGGACAAGAAATCGACACGATTGCGAGCAAGTTCGAAACCTCCTCGCAGGCGGTTTACCGTTCGCTTTCGCGCTCTCGTAAGTTACTTCATGATTGCATTTCGCAGTTTCTTGCGCATCGAAGGGTGGTCCAATGATTAACCGAGAAATTCGGGAGCTTTTGGACGTCTTGTTGGATGGAAAGCTAGCCGACCAACAAATTGAGAGGCTCGACTATTTGCTTGCAACCAACGCGGATGCTCGCCAATACTACTTGGAAGAGATTGTGCTGGTGAACGATTTGGAACGTGGTGGATATGCAGCACCGCGTTCGATCCCGGTAATGACGATAGCGGCTTCGGATAGGCTGGCGTGGGGAATTGCTATTGGAGCTTCGGTGATGGCGTTATGGATGTTCGCGGTTTTGCCACATGCATTCATCAGTCCAATCAACCCTATAACAAAATCGCATTCGCCTGTGTTCGCAGCTCCTATTGCGAAAATCTTAGGCGGAACCGCCACTCACTTTGAGGGACTGCAACCCTCAGGCATGAATATGAATGCTGGGCGTTATCAAATGACGGAAGGAGCAATAAGCTTGAGTTTCCGGAGTGGAGCTTCGCTTGAAATCGAGGGCCCTGCTATTTTTGAGATCAAGAACGACATGTTGATAGAACTCGAACTTGGCAAAGCTCGCATCCACGCTCCGGAATCTGCAAAAGGTTTCTTGGTCGCAATACCGGGAATGGAGGTTCGAGATCTAGGAACTGAATTCGGGGTTTTTGTTGCTTCGAACAAATCGGCAGAGGTTCACGTGTTTTTGGGCTCAGTGGAGTTGTTGCGATCAGGGAACGAACCCGAAATCCTGGGTGAAGGAAGCGCAGTATCATGGCAAGATATGGGACTTCTGCAGATGGATGGGATTGACGATTCTAAGTTTGCGACTCGAAGTTCTATTGGATATCAAAGCTGGAAAGCCAGCAGCGAGCGGTGGCGCAAAGATCCTGCGGCACTGGTTTACTTTGATTTCGAGCGGAATGATTCCGATCCTGAAAAAGTTCGTAACATCGCAATGAACTCCAGCGACTTAGATGGAATGATTAGTGGACCGATTCATGTCAGTGGAAGATGGCCTGAAAAATCCGCATTGCTGTTCGACAAAGGGGATGATCGTGTTCTTTTGGATATTCCGAATCAATTTGATTCATTTACACTCTCAGCGTGGCTGTGTGCAACACGTCGAACCGAGCTTGCTCAGGCCATCATGATGACGATTGGCGACGAGCCCGGAGAACACCACTGGCAAATTGGTCGTGACGGTTCCATACGCAGTGGAGTCCAACTTATCTACAGTGTTGCAGGCACCGAGGATGCAGTGAAAGTGGGAGTTTGGCAGCATGTGGCCGCGGTTGTGGATCGATTGACTGGCAACGCCACATATTTCGTAAACGGAGAGATCGTGGCGTCCAAATCGTTCTCGTCGGAGGTACCATTGGTTTTCGGCCCGTGTGTGATTGGGGCCTGGAGTTCTGGAAAACCAGATGAATGGTCACGCCGTTTTCGAGGACGAATGGATGAGTTTGCGGTATTTAGTCGCGTCCTTTCCGTAGACGAAATATTGTCGATATATCAGGACGGATCCGGGCTTGGTAGCGACCAATAAAACTGACAGCAGTTAAATATCTCGAGGTTTTTTGGAGTTTTTCGATAAATCGATGGATTCGTGTCCAAATTTCTTGAGTTGAAAGCATTTACCTTGTGACGTTGGACTTAAGGGGAACATTTGGCGGACGGCACTTGCAAAGTGCCTGCTACTTTGACTGATCAATCCACGTCGCCATCGCCTGCCTCCTTCACTTCTACCATTAAGAATTTAGATGTTTCAGTGTTCGACAATTGTTTCGGCCAAGCAATTTCTGTTTTTGGTCGCATTTTCGCTTTCACTTTCAATGCTGGGGTGTGGCGGCAATAGTGAGTTGGCTTCTGTTACCGGCAAGGTCACGCTGGACGACAAACCGCTAGCTGAAGCGTTTATCGTGTTCGCTCCAACGTCTGCCGGTACGACTTCGTATGGACGGACGAACGCTGCTGGCGAGTACGTGATGATGTTTTCCGATAGCGAAAAAGGGGCTTGGTTAGGCGAGACCGTGGTCCGCATCTCTACTGGCGATGTTGGAATGGGGGCGTCTGGTGCGAAAAAAGAAATGGTGCCTGCTGTCTATAACTTGCAGTCGACGCTTCGTAAGACCGTTGAAAAAAAGGCCAATCGTTTTGACTTTGAGCTGAAGTCCACTGCGGGCAAAATCAAACAGACCATTTTTGTTGAGTAGTGTCATTGTTTCAATTTTTGGTTACAAGGAGCCTTTGAAAATGAGAAGAAACCGCGCTTTTACACTTGTCGAGTTGTTGGTTGTTATTGCCATTATCGGGATCTTGGTGGGGTTGCTATTGCCTGCGGTACAAGCAGCTCGCGAGGCTGCGCGGCGAATGCAGTGCACGAATAATCTCAAGCAACTAGGGTTGGCAGTTCACACTTATGTTGATGCGATTAGAAAATTCCCATCGGGAATGTATTTCGCTGGACCGGGGATGACCTCCCGCGGCGATAACGTCCGGAAGTTACCAGGTTTTCTGTGGACAATGTCTATATTGCCCTATGTTGAACAGAGCGCATTATATAATCAGTTTGATATTTCTAAGCGCATACCAAACGCGCCCAATAGAGCCTTAGCAGCCACAACCTTGCCCTTTGCTATTTGCCCCTCTGCATCCAATCCATTTACGCACAAAGCAATCGGAACAACGGGTAATGCTTTTGGGTACAACGATCCCGGTTTAGCAACAACTAACTATGTCGGTTGTGCAGGTTCGTTTTCAGGAAGCGCTTACTATGATTCTCCTCTTGAACGTCGCAATGGAGTTATCATGGAGGATACAAGATTTAGCTTTGAAGCGATCACGGACGGGACATCCAATACGTTTCTGGCAGGAGAAACAAAGCTATATAGTTTTGCATGGGATCCAGCGCTTTATGGTCATTACGGAGCCGGAAATGGAGTTGCTGGCTCACCCGAGGCGATGATGCGAGTTGGCCAATTTCGTAGCAACCCGCCAAGTGTTGCGTCTGCTGACGTATGGAGAAACAGCTTTAGTAGTCGACATGTCGGTGGATCTAATTTTGTTCTGGC
>JAYVPE010000430.1:0-4416 GCA_043757575.1 Pirellula sp. | reverse complement strand
CTTGTCGCGGTTCGTCGATTCGAACACAGTCAACGTAAAATCGCCGTTTACCACCTTCTAATTCCTCTTCGACCAATCCGTGAATGTCGGTGTCGAAGCCAGGAAATTTTTCGTTGAACATACTTGCGAACTGCAGATACTCTACGATCGTCTTATTGAATCGTTCGCCTGGTATCAAAAGTGGGATACCTGGGGGATAGGGCGTTAGCAACACTGCAGTTGCTCTTCCCTCTAAATCGTCGATTTCCACTCTGTCGATTTCGTCGTGTGCCATCATGGCGAAGGCATCCGAAGGCTTCATCGCTGGCTGCATTGGCGACAAGTACATTTCGGTTGTCACTCGCGCGACATCGTTCTTCTTGTAGGTTTCATGGATCTGTTTGCACAGTTCCTTTAGCCCGATCTTTTCATATCGCGGATAATTTTGACAGAACTCGGGCAAAATCTTCCACATAGGTTGATTTTTGTCGTAGTCATCTTTGAATTGCTGCAATGAGCTGAGGAGTGTGTTCCATCGGCCTTTTGTAATACCGATCGTAAACATAATGAAGAACGAGTAGAGGCCGGTCTTCTCAACGATAACACCATGTTCGACCAAGTAGCGTGTCACAATGGAGGCGGGGATTCCGGTTTCAGCAAAATGTCCTGAGACGTCCAAACCGGGGGTAATGACCGTTGCCTTGATCGGGTCAAGCATGTTAAAGCCGGGAGCAAGATTGCCGAAGCCGTGCCAATTCTCATCGGCTTTGAGCATCCAATCCTCCCTTTCCCCGATCCCTTCCTCTGCCAACTGATCTGGCCCCCAAACTTTAAACCACCAATCACTGCCCCACTCGTCGTCTACTTTCCTCATTGCCCTGCGGAAATCGATTGCTTCCATGATCGATTCCTCAACGAGTGCAGTCCCTCCAGGTGGTTCCATCATGGCGGCGGCCACGTCACAAGATGCGATGATCGCATACTGAGGTGAGGTAGAAACGTGCATCAAATACGCTTCATTGAATGTATTTCTGTCCAGTTTTTTATTGACGGGTTCGCGTACAAGAATCTGAGAAGCTTGCGAGATTCCGGCCAGTAGCTTGTGGGTCGAATGGGTTGCAAAGATCATGGAATCCGTCGGTGCAGGGCGATTCGGTCCAATCGCGTGCATGTCTTTGTAAAATTCATGAAACACAGCGTGAGGTAGCCAAGCTTCATCGAAATGCAGCGTTCCGATTTGGCCATCCAGCAATTTCCGCAACGTCTCTACATTGTAGATAATCCCGTCGTAAGTGCTTTGCGTGATCGTTAGGATCCGAGGTTTTCGGTCAGGATGTTTCGCTTGGGCTTCGCGTGCAAACGGATTTGCCTCAATTTTCTTCTGGATATTTTCGAGTTGAAACTCTTCCAGCGGAATCGGGCCAATGATGCCCAAATTGTTCCGCGTCGGAGTCAAGAAAACAGGAACCGCACCTGTCATAATGATCGCATGCAAAATCGACTTATGGCAATTGCGGTCTACGACCACGATGTCCCCGCTGGCAACAGTAGAGTGCCAAACGATTTTGTTGGATGTCGAAGTTCCATTGGTTACAAAGAAGCAGTGGTCCGCACCAAAAATTCTTGCAGCGTTCCGTTCCGAAGCGGCAACTGGGCCAGTATGGTCCAGCAATTGACCTAATTCTTCCACGGCATTGCATACGTCCGCTCGCAACATGTTTTCACCAAAAAACTGGTGAAACATTTGGCCTACGGGGCTCTTGAGGAACGCAACGCCTCCTGAGTGACCTGGGCAATGCCACGAGTACGATCCATCCTGAGCGTAGTCGACCAACGCACGAAAAAACGGAGGGGCCAATCCGTCCGTGTACGCTTTGGCCTCTCTCAGAATGTGCCTTGCTACGAACTCAGGCGTGTCCTCAAACATATGAATGAAGCCGTGGAGTTCCCGCAGAATCGCATTAGGAATATGCCGAGACGTCCGCGTTTCACCGTATAGGAAAATCGGGATGTCCGAGTTTTTGAAACGAATTTCTGTGATAAATTTACGCAAATTCTCAAGCGCAGGCCCCATCGAATCATCCGACGCAAACTCATCGTCGTCGATCGATAGGATGAATGCCGAGGCACGGCTTTGCTGCTGCGCGAATTGCGATAAATCTCCATAGTTTGTTACACCCGCGACTTCAGTGCCTTCGCGTTCAATGGCTTCAGCCAGAGCTCGAATTCCCAGCCCCGAGGCGTTTCCGGACCGAAAGTCTTCGTCGATGATTACTATAGGAAACTTGAATTTCATAAATCTCTTTCGGTCGTAGATCCGGCTGTCCTCCGACGGACTTCATCGTAGGTCCGGCTGTCCTCAGTCAGACATTTTGTAATGTAGCCATCGTCCGACCGCGAACACGTGTCAGAGTAGCGGACCCCAGCCAACCCGGAAAGCGGCAATTTCTATTTTTTGCAGGGCGTTTGCTAGCCTGGAACTGGACGAATGTCGAAGAATTACTTCCTTGACTACATTCCCAAGCTCGGCGTGGTTAGCGATTCGGGGCCATTCGAACTCGCGGGCGAATGCCGACCGTTTCGTTGTCGGACATCAATTGACAATAGCCCTCTTGTATCATCACCTGCAACCGCATGGTCCGTTGAAGAAACCGAGTCGCCGCTTCTACTTCGCTAGAATCTAATTCGATTACCGTCAAATTCTTTGAACGTGCCAACGAGTTCTCGTTCTTGGTCCACCAAACTTCGGCAGAATTGCCACTGTAATTAACCAGGATGACTTGTTGGGCACGACCACAAGCCCTTCGAACGGCTGACTCGTCAGGTTGCCCAAGTTCGATCCAGCTCTCGATATTTCCGGTGTAGTCGCGTCGCCATAGATCCGGATCTTCCTCATTGCTCAATCCACGCCCAAACTCGAGACGTTCATCGGCAAACAAGACAAACGCGATAAGTCTCGCCATCAGGCGTCGATCGGTCTCCGAAGGGTGTTGAGCCAATGTAAGACTGTGCGTGGCGTAGTAACTTCGATCGATATCGCTGATCTCAAGTTCAGCCTTGTACACCGTCGATTTGGTCGCCATAAAAAGTTCGCAGTTGAGATAAAAACAGTTACTTGATAACAGTCAGAAAAGGAATGCGTTTCACCAGAGGGTTTCCACAGAGGGTTTCCTCTATCCACAACTTGCCTGCCAGAGTTTAACAGGTTTTCTGCGCGTTGCTCGATTGTCTGCGAGGGATTACGATGCATTGTAGGGTCGCATTGAACTAAAAACTGGATCGAATGAAAGGGTACGCCTGGGGCATGCAGGTCACGGTAGAGTTGTTTGGAATTCCTCGTGCCAGGGCTGGGGTCGCTATTACCGTGGCCAACGGATCAACTCTGGGAGACGTTTTTCTAGATTTATCCACTCGATTCCCTGCGTTGGGCGAAGCTTGCATTCAGGGCCGTTTTTTGAAAGCCGGTTACACAGCCAATTTACGCGGTGAGCAGTTTGTAACGGATCCGGCCATCCATTTGAAAGAAGGGGACTTAATTCTGCTGCTGTCAATGGACGCGGGCGGATAGGTCGGAAGGACCTTGTGCTGAAAAAATTCACCAATGCATTCAATTCCTGGTTACCACGGTCGTTATCTCAAAGTCGATTTATCGAATGGTCTCTCCACGGAGATCCTTCTTGAATCGCAACTCTTGAGAGAGTATCTAGGGGGAAGCGGCCTGGGTGTTGCATTGATGCTAAAGGAAGGTGCAGCCACAGTCGATCCGCTTGCGCCGGAAGCGGTGTTGGCCTTTGTATTCAGTCCACTAGTCGGTAGTCCGTTGACGACGTCTGCTAAATTTGCCGTCGTCAGCAAGAGCCCACTAACTCAAAGACTGAACGATTCGCTCGCCAGCAGTGGTTTTGCGTTGGCGGGGAAAAAGACGGGTTATGATGCGATCGTGCTGGTGGGACGTGCTGAGAAACTCTCGATCTTGTTGATTGACGAACATCGCGTGCGGCTGGAGTCAGCAGAAGAATTGGTAGGATTCTCCAATCGTAAAACGCAGGAGAACCTGCTCAATCGATTCGGCCCTGAATTTCAAACAGCCACGATTGGCCCTGCTGGCGAAAGAGTCGTTCCGTACGCCACGATTTCCCATGATGGTCGACATGCCGGCCGTGGAGGCAGCGGTGCGGTTCTTGGCTCGAAGAACATCAAGGCGATTGCAGTTCGAGGGACTAGGAGAGTGCATTGGGCGAATCCTCCGGCGTTAATGAGTCTTGCAAAGAAACTGTCCAAAAAATCTTTTGGTCCGGCGACCGCTAAATATCGAGAGCTAGGGACCGCTTCGAATTTGTTGATGTTCAATCGACTGAACGTCCTGCCGACTCGCAATTTCCAACAGGGGAGTTTCGAGAACGCCGTAGCCATCTCGCCGGAAGAACTGAATGTGAC
>JAYVPE010000429.1:0-4420 GCA_043757575.1 Pirellula sp. | reverse complement strand
AGAGCGTTGCCACCAACAAGCCCTATGACAAGTTTGTTCATGATATCGTTACGGCATCCGGCTCTAATCGGGAAAACCCCGCTGCGTCGTATTACAAGATCTTGCGAACTCCCGAAGATACTCTTGAGAACACGACGCATCTATTTCTGGGCGTGCGATTCAATTGCAATAAGTGCCATGACCATCCGTTCGAGCGTTGGACCCAGGATCAATATTACGAAACAGCTGCCTATTTCTCACAAGTATCGTTAAAAAAAGACGATGCCTCTGGGGACAAGACAATTGGTGGGACGGCCGTCGACGGAGCAAAACCACTTTATGAAGTAGTATCGGATGCTGGCACGGTCGAAATGAAGCACCAGAAGACCCAACAAGTAATTGCACCCAAGTTTCCGTTTCAATCGGAATACACTGTCGATACAAATGCCTCTCGACGTCAACATTTTGGTGCATGGCTTACTGGTCCAAAGAATCCCTATTTCGCCCGTAGCTATGTGAATCGAATGTGGGGATATCTGCTCGGTAAAGGTCTTATCGAGCCTATCGATGATATCCGAGCAGGAAACCCCGCAAGCATCCCTGAGCTCGTTGAGTTTTTAGAAAAGGACTTTGTCGGGCACGGGTTTGACGTCAGGCATCTTGTGCGAACGATTTGTCGTTCAAAAATCTATCAGCTCGCGATGGAATCGAACCAATGGAATGCAGACGATGACCGCAACTACTCTCACGCGCTACCCCGTCGTTTGCCAGCTGAAGTGTTATATGACGCCATTCACCAGGTTACCGGTTCGGTATCGCACTTGCCGGGTATGACTCCCGGTGCACGGGCTGCCTCATTGTCGGACGCCGAGTCTGGGTTGAAGGATGGGTTTTTGACTAATTTGGGAAGACCGCCACGCGAAAGTGCTTGTGAGTGCGAACGATCAAGTGAGTTGCGGCTAGGGTCAATCATGGCGCTCGTCAGTGGCCCTACGCTCGGGTCCGCTATTTCGGATCAAAGTAACTCCATTGGTCAATTGATAAAACAGTTTCCAAACGATTCTGATTTGATCAATGAACTCTTCATGCGCGTCCTCAGTAGACCTGCGGAACCTGCCGAAATTGTGGCAGCTACTTCCGTTACAAACCTTATTGCAATCGATCACGAATCGCTCGCAAAGTCGCTAGCTCAGCGCGAAGCGTGGTGGTTGGACGAAAAACCCAAACGTCAAGCACAGTTGGACACTGATCGAGTTGACGCACAAAAGAAATTGGCTGCCAGGATTGAATTGATTCAGCCCGAACGCGACGCGGCTGAAAAAAGCCGACTCGAACGAAGCGTCGCGGCGAAAGCGGCCGTCGATGCCTTTGAAATTGCGTTACCCATCAAACTCGATGAGTTTTTGAACCAAGGAAAGAATGCAACGGTTTGGCGTACGCTCATGCCAAACAAATTGGAAGCGTCCAACAAAGCGGCGTTGGTACCTCAGAGCGATCGATCTATTATCGCTCGTGGTTCAGCAGACAAAGGGGTTTACATTATTGATACGCCTGCGGATTCCTCGGACTTCAATACGGTTAGGTTGGAAGCGTTAACAGGCACCGAGTTTAAAACGGCAGGACCAGGACTTTCGGCTAATGGAAACTTCGTTGTCACGGAGTTGGAAGTATTCGTCGGAATGGCCGATAAGCCAAAGGAAATGCGGAAGCTAAAATTAACCAAAGGCCTGACGGACTTTGATCAAACTAGTTTTTCGGCTGCGGCGGTCATCGATAACAAACTGAAGGATCAAGGTGGCTGGGCAATCAATGGTGCGGATGGAACTGAGCATTGGGCAGTTTTTGCGACGGACGAGCCGGTGAAGATTCAGCCAGGCGAAGTCATTCAGTGGCGAATTCACCAGTTCCATGATGCGGTGGGCCATAGACTTGGTCGATTCCGATTAAGTATTGCGAATCGCCAAGGAGAGCTGTCTCTTGGTCTGTCCGAATCGCTATATTCAGTAGCTCAGGTACCGAAATCCGCTTGGACAGAATTGGTTACTAAGGAATCGCTAGCCTATTTCCGAGTATCCTCGTCGGAAATAAAGAAGCTGAACGAAACTTTGAACAAGGAAAACAAGCCGCTGGCCGAAGACGAGCAAGTTGTAACGTTGAAAAAGCGGGTTGAACGCCTTTCCGTACCGCTTGTTGATGATAGCAGGTTGGTGCGATTAAGGAATGACGTTAAGGAAAGTGAGACTCAGCGAAGTCAATCGCGACTGACCGCAGCCGAGGATATCGCCTGGGCGTTAATCAATAGTCCAGCGTTTTTGTTTAACCATTAAGGAAGTCGATGATAGGTCCGCCGGGAATTGTAGATGTCTGCTCCACCGACTTAGAGTGAGAGATGCGATGCGGTCTAAGTTAATTAAAAAAGTTCGAATCGATTTTAGAATACCAGTCAGTATCGATCGCGGAGCGATCGGCCACATTAACTAAAGGGAACCAACAAACATGTTTCGATTGATCGGCAGTGCAGGCAAAGATCTTTGCGATAGCCACCTTCACGTTTCGCGGCGAGACGTCTTAAGAGTCGGTGGTTCGGGCCTATTCGGATTGAGTTTGGCGAATCTCCTCAAACTGAAATCAGCCCAAGCAAACGAAAGTACCAAAGCCCCAGGTTGGAATAAAGCCAAACGGATGATCATGGTGTATCTCCAAGGCGGCCCGAGTCATTTGGACCTCTGGGATCCTAAGGAAAACGTTCCGGACAAAGTCAAAAGCGTATTCAGCAACATTTCGACCAAAATTCCAGGCATTCAATTTACAGAGAATTTGCCACGCCTGAGCACGATCAACGATCGATTCACGATGATTCGTTCGATGAGTTACACTCCGAACGGTCTATTCAATCACACGGCGGCAATCTATCAAATGATGACCGGCTACACGACAGATAAAGTCAGCCCTTCGGGACAGCTAGAACCTCCAACGCCAAAGGACTTTCCAAATTTTGGTTCAAATATTGTTCGTTTGCGTCCAGCGGACGAACCCATGTTGCCTTTTGTGACGTTGCCGAGACCACTTCAAGAATCCAACGTGGTTGGAAAAGGAGGCTATGCCGGATTTCTCGGCAAGGCGTACGATCCCTACACCTTGTTCCCTGACGGCGATGACTTAGACGTGAACAAGATGGACCGCATCAACGTCAGCGACCTGCAGTTGCGGCCCGAGGTGTTTGCCGTCCGATTGCAACGACGTGCTGCATTGAGAGACCTTATCAACGCCCAGATGCCGATTATTAATGCTGCGGTCGAGAACCAACAGTTGGATGAGTATTTCTCGCAAGCACTTTCGTTGGTGGTATCGGGTAAGGCCCGTGAAGCCTTTGATTTGAGCCAAGAGCCAGAAGTGCTTCGTGATGCATATGGCCGAAATGCGTTTGGTCAGAGTTGCTTATTAGCGAGACGACTGGTGGACGCTGGTACGCGAGTGGTTGAAGTCATTTGGCCAAAAGTCGCGAATAGCGATAACCATTCATGGGATCACCACACCGATCTGTCGAAAAGGATGAAAAATCAATCTGCACCCATGTTGGACGCTGGGTTAACTACGCTCATTGAGGACTTGGATCAACGCGGGATGCTTGAGGATACTTTGGTGGTGGCCGTGGGCGAGTTTGGACGATCACCGGAACGCGGTGTGAGTACGAGCGGGAATGGCAACACAGACGATGGTCGTGATCACTGGCCATACTGTTACACAGCGGTCGTTGCCGGTGCCGGGACTAAACGAGGGTATGTCCATGGAAAGAGTGACAAGACCGCTAGTGCGCCAATCGAATCACCTTTGCATCCAGCCCAATTGTTAGCATCGATTTATCATTCGTTCGGTATCGACCCAGAAACGATTGTTTACAACCATCTCAATCAGCCGAGAGAGTTAGTAAAGGCTCTCGCTGTGCCTGAGCTGTTTGCCTAATCTGTAGCTATTTGCCTAGTCTGTTAAACCTTACCGCTACGATCGATCAATCCAACGCCGTGTCGACTTCAAACCAAACGAAGATTGCTTCTCCAAAAAGCGACCTCACGGTTGCCGTTTCCAATTCTAAACCAATGCCTGCAATAGGGCTTGGGTATTGGAAAGTAGAGCGAACTGCGGCGGCAGCACTAACCGTTGACGCGGTGAAGATCGGCTATCGCCATTTGGATTGTGCTGCTGACTATGGCAATGAAGTCAACGTCGGCGACGGAATCGCGGAAGTGGCTCGTCAGGGACTTTGCAAGCGCGATGACCTATGGGTGACGAGCAAATTATGGAACACCTATCACAGGCCGGAGCACGTCAAGCCAGCTTTCATGCGATCGCTCCGCGATTTGAAACTGGATTATTTGGACTTGTACTTAATCCATTTCCCAATAGCGCTTCAGTATGTCCCTATGGAGACTCGCTATCCTGC
>JAYVPE010000428.1:0-4420 GCA_043757575.1 Pirellula sp. | reverse complement strand
ATCCGATGAAATGTTTTCGTCAACCTGCTCGATTTGGACCGTTCGACCTTGCCAAAATCCGAATGACAACTGGCTCGCAGACTGTATACTCATGTTTGCCTTCCGTGCTTGCGTGTAAGGTGTTGTAAACTAACAACTTATACGCAGACGGGGCCACTTTAGTTTGCATTTGAATGAATAATCCGCGCTAGCGTCCGGTTTAGCCCGACTTATGATCGACGCCAAAAAATGCATGGGTCAGTACCGGAGGGCTCGCGCCCAGCCGCTCCAGTTTGGTAGCGGAACGGCGCAAGCCGTCCGGTAAGTCGAGTTGAAAAAAATCACAGCCTCGAATCCTGAAAGGGATTTTTATCTAGCTCGTTGGTCAACCGAAATGAATTCGCACGAATGCTAGCGAAGGCAATGCGGTAGAATCTGTTTTTCCGGCAAAGTCGATTCAAGCTGCGCCTTTTAACAGCCGATTCAATTCTTATGGCAAGCGATCCCTATCCGAACATGGACTCCACTATGAGTCGGCTTCTGAACAGCCTGCACCGAGTTATGTCGGCGTGGGGTACAGTCGTCGTCCAAGGGATCACGACGCTCGGGGATATTTCCCTGTTTGCATTCCAAATGTTTGGTTGGATGTTTCGCGCTCGTCCGAAGCGCGAGACGTTAATGCAAAATTTCTACGCCGTAGGAGTACTTAGCCTGCCGGTCGTGGCGCTCACCGGTACTTTTATAGGAATGGTCCTTGCCATTCAAAGCTATCATCAATTCAAAAACATTGGTTTAGAGACTCGGCTTGGTGCTGTCATCAACATGTCCTTAGTCCGTGAATTAGGACCGGTGCTGGCCGCAACTATGCTCGCTGGCCGAGTAGGGAGCGCCATGGCGGCGGTCCTTGGGACAATGCGAGTTACCGAACAAATTGATGCGCTCACTAGTATGGGCGCAAATCCCATTCACTATTTGGTTGTGCCACGGTTCATGGCCTGCGTTCTATTGATTCCGGCGCTGACAATCATGGCGGACTTTATGGGAATCGTAGGGGGCTACTTTTATAGTGTCATCATTCTGGGTATTGACCATGCCCAGTACTTGCGGAACAGCAGGGATTTCGTCGGTGGCTTCGATCTGTTCACCGGCGTGTTTAAGAGCGTTTTTTTTGGCGCTATGATTGCAATAATAAGCTGCTATCGTGGCTTTCATTGCCAGCCTGGTGCCGAAGGTGTCGGTCGAGCAGCGACTGCTGCTTTTGTTCAGAGCTTTGTAATGATTCTAGCATTAGATATTGTCCTCAACATCTTCTTGGACGCAGTTTATTTTACCATTTGGCCAACGGGGGCAAAACTGTTTTGATGGATGAAGCGATCCTCACGCAGCTTGCAACCAGCAGTCCATTGGCGACTCGTCCCATTCTTGAGACGCGTGGTATGTCATTGCAATTTGGCCGCCAGGTTGTGCTCAAGGATATATCTGTCAGTTTAAACAAAGGGGAAACAGTTGCGATTATCGGTGAAAGTGGATGTGGAAAAACCATGTTTCTCAAAGCCCTCGTCGGCTTGCTCAGTCCAACATCCGGTAGTGTGATTTTCGACGGCCAAGATATTCAAAAACTTAATGATCAGGATATGACAAATCTGAGGAAGCGATTCGGCTTCGTTTTTCAAAATGCTGCGCTCTTCGACAGTATGACCATCAGCCAAAACATTGCTTTTCCTCTACGACAGCATGGCGTTCCAAAAGGAAAACAAGCTCAATCGCTAGTCTCCGATCGGCTGGCCGAAGTTGGGCTACCCAACAACGTGTTGCAAAAACGCCCATCGCAATTGTCTGGCGGGATGCGCAAGCGTGTGGGGCTCGCGCGTGCTTTGATTTTAGAACCGGATCTGCTTCTTTACGACGAACCAACGACGGGTTTGGATCCAATCATGAGTGACGTCATCAACGAACTTATGATTCGCACTCGAAAACGCTATCCGGTCACCAGTATTATCGTAACTCACGATATGCATTCCGCTCGAAGAGTCGCCGACCGCATCATCATGTTGTATCCTTATTCGCGGTTAGAAACTGGCGAACCCCAGATCCTTTTCGATGGACCCCCCTCACAACTCGAAAGTACCGGCGATCGAAGGGTCAAACAGTTCGTGAACGGTGAAGCGGGAGAGCGATTGATGGAAATGCTTGCATCCAAAGGCAAAGGACATCCGGACACCCTCAACTTAGTCGATCCCAATTCCAACCACGGAACAGACGAGAAATAATCATGGAAGAGAGCGGCTATCGATTCGGGGTGGGAGTATTGGTAATGGCCTCCGCGATCATCGGGGTGCTTTTGATCGCATTCTTTGGTGCTGTACCTACATTGTGGGTCGATCGCAACCGAGTCAGCATCAACTTCCCAAGCGCGCCGCGTGTTGCAGTCGATACACCCATTCGAAAAAACGGAGTGCTCATTGGCCGCGTTTCAGCCATTACACTTCGGCCAGGCAACGAGGGGGTCATCATCCGAATGGAACTTGAACGCAAAGTTGAGTTGCGAAAAGGGGAAGTGCCGCGAATTGTAAGTGGCTCGATCATTACCGGTGACGCTGTCATCGAGTTTGTCGAACCAACCCCCGAGTCTAATCTGCGGCGATTCGACGGAACCATGGGCACGCCTCGTGACGGCGTTCTGGATGCACGAGAATCTGCCGCGATCAACGAATTCATCACAGACAATTCATTCCTGGACGGAGGCGAAGTTGCCAAAGACCCATTTGAGTCATTGACGCGTCTTGAGAGTACTCTTGTGCCTGTTCTGACGACTGTTGAACGGGCATTGGCTCGTATTGACTCGATTGGTGCTTCGGTCCAAGAAGTGGTCGGCCAGGATAATGGCCCTGTTCGGGAACTGGTTACTTCCATTAGAGCAACGGCCAACGATGTCCAGACAACGGTCAATACGGTTAACCGTGTTGTGATGCAATTTGAAAATGCCCAAATCCCAAACGCGATCGCAAACGGCTTAACTTTGCTTCCGGAACTGTTCCGGGAAGCTCAAACGACTCTCGCTCAAACACAACGGACTCTAAAGGGCTTTGAGCAGTTCAGCGCGAGCCTCGAGGGCTTGGGCAAGGAATTTGAAGGGATAGGCGATACGATTCGAGAAGCAGTTGACAACGCAAACGTAGCTATAAAAAACATCGCGGACATTACCGATCCTGTAAGCAAGAACAGTGAAGTCTTGGTGGCCAATGCGGTTACGGCGCTAGCAAATCTGGACACCCTCGCAATAGATCTGAAACGGCTCACCAGTCGTATTAACAACAGCAATGGAACGGTCTCCCAATTGATTGACAATCCTCAGCTATATTACAAAGCAACCGACACACTCAACAACATTCAGTCTGCGTCAGGGAATATCCAAGCCCTCACGCAAAAGCTACAACCCATTTTAAACGATGTTAGGATTTTCACAGACAAGGTTGCAAGAGATCCAGGCCAAATCGGAGTTCGAGGCGCTTTGAGCGCTCGCCCACTGGGGGCTGGGCTTAAATAGAATGTCACAACAGCAATCGCCGGGGCAACGGGAGCATCAGGACAAAGGTTGGCGTCCTCGGTGTTACGGATGTTATCGACCTGTAGACCGTTGCTTTTGTAATCAAATTCCGACGATCCATAATCGGACGAACGTGTTGATATTTCAGCACATGCGAGAACGGTTCCACCCGTTTAATACCGCTCGCATCTTGCGTCGCTCGCTGGTGAATTCGCGACTTTTTGTCGACCACTTAGATGGTTTAAGAGCCGCGTTGTCGCGACTGACGCTTTCCGATGCGGTCGGCCTTTTGTATCCGGGCAACGGATCACAACTCCTGGAAAATCTGAGCGGCAACAAAAGACCTGAGCAACTCGTTATTTTGGATGGTACTTGGCATCATACCAAGACCCTTTTTCGCGAGATTCCTCAGCTCCAAAGCTTGCCGAAATATCGATTGGCTCCTACTCAACCGAGTCGATATGGGCTGAGGCGCGAGCCGCATGTTTCCTATCTATCCACCCTGGAAGCAACCGTTGCCGCGCTCCGTTGTTTGGAACCAGAGACGCTGGGTTTTGAGCAACTCGATGCAGCATTTGACTTCATGGTTGCAAACCAACTGTCGCACCCGCGATCCGAGAATAGTTGTCGAAGAAAAATCCGCCCGCGAGCAACGCTTAATATTCCCAAGGTACTGAGGAACAGCCTGGATCATATTGTTGTCGTGTACGGAGAGATGACTCCTGGAATCGATATCATTGCGAGTGCTGATAGTAAAGGTTGCAGAGCACCGATCGTTTGGGTCGCCGAAAGGCTCTGTACCGGCGAGCGATTTGAGCGTGCGATACTGACCACAAATGCTCTGCCGGAGGCATTTTTGAAGCATCTGGAACTGTCACACAATGCCTTTGACGA
>JAYVPE010000427.1:0-4435 GCA_043757575.1 Pirellula sp. | reverse complement strand
CGATTTTTGTTTTCGTCGCTGCGACGAGGGTTACCGCTGGTTCGACTTGCGCCGATGTGGTCGAAATAGCTTGTTCGATGGCAATTTTTTTAGCCGCTAGTTCCGTCGGGAAAGCGACAAACTTAGCAATATCCGCTTGAATAGTACTTACCCGCGACTGGGCGTCTGCGACAGAACTATTCGCGGCATCGATTTTTAATTTAGCCGCAGCAAACGCCTCATTAGCTGCTTTCACCGCAATATTGGCGGGTTCAATTCGCTGTTCCGAAGCGGTTTTTATTGCAATTATTTGTTGGATTTTTGTTGCGGCTGCGACATACTCACCGTTTTTGGCATCGAACACAACTTTCGTGTCTGCGTTCAGTTTTTCACGAGCCAAAAAGTCCGAATTGATCGCTTGCATCTCGGTTTGAAACTTCGCCTCCGCTGCCGTGTGAGCTTGCGAAAAAACGGTTTGCGTCGCAATTTGTGCGTCAATATTTGCTACATCCGCACCTTGGGCAGTACGTTGCGTTTGCAATACTGCAATTGCGTCGTCTGCTAGTTTTTTAGCCGCAACCGCTGCGATCAGTTGGTTGTTCTTCTCGGTTTTTGACGCTTGGACTGTAACGAACTCAGCCGCTTTCGCAGCCATTTGAGCTACGAGAGCGTCGGATTGGGTTTTGAATTGGGCTGATTGTTCCGAGACCACCTTCAATTCAGTTGTCGCGGACGCGATTTGCGATTGAAGATCCGTAAGTAGTTTCTGGGCAGCAGCGAGTTGCGTCTGCAAAGAAACGAATTCTGTTTGGGCTGTTTGGGCTACGACTTGGGCTTGGCTAAGTTTCTGCTGGGCCGTTGCCAAAGACTGTTCCAACGGAACGGGGTTTGCGACAAGGAACTTTTCGTCCTTGGGATTAGCTCGCTGCCACATGCGGACATTCCCAGCCCAATCACCCGCGACTATTTGTTTGCTATCCACTGTAATAGCGACCTCCTGACCTGCCTCAACCAGCGGGGGCATTTCGCCAGCAGCATTGCCTGCACCATCCCAAACTTTGACCTTGTTATCTCGTCCAGTTGAAACCATTGTCCCGTCATTACAAACGGCAACCGCAGCGACGCCCCCACCATGGGCATCCCAAGATTTGATAAGTTTCCCCTCGTTCATATCCCACATTTTCAGCGTGCCATCGAATGAGCCGCTGATAAGAGCGAGTGAATCTGGCCGCCACGCGATCGATCGAATTTCTCCCTTGTGCCCTGAAAATTCTTGAAACAGCCGTCCTGTCTGTGTCTCCCAAACCACCAATCCGCTCGCCCGATCTGCCGTAGCCAACAGCAAGCCGTCTGGACTAAACCGGACACAGTAAATCCAGTCCGTATGCTTCTTTTGTTCGTATTTCAAGCTGCCTGTTAACGTCTCGAAGACGCGAACCATCTTTTGCGGACCTCCCAGTGCAATCAATTGATTGTCGTCACTGATATCCGCAGCAAAAGCGATATCCAGTTCGTCACCCACACGAGCTATGCGATTGCCAGTGGCTATCTCATAGAGAGCTGCACAACCAGATGCGCTATGCCTGCCTCCGGCGATCAATATCAATCGTCCATCGCGGGAAAAGGTAATCGACTGTGGCTCTCCTTCAGGAAAAGGTATAATTCCCTGCAATTGACCGGTTTCACTATGGTAAAGCGCTACCTGCATTTGTCCTCCGACGGCCACCAGTGGTGACCATGGACTAGCAGCCAGCGCTGAGATGGAGGCTGCACGCTGAGTAAAGAATGGCGTTTGCTTAATCATGGAGACCGGCATGGGCAGTGCACCTTCGGGTCTCGCCGCAGAGACCATCCCTAAGGCAGCCGCATTGGTTTTCGGCTTTTTAATCGATGAACCGCTATTCTCTGGCATTCCTTGCTCGATCCAAACTTTGAGCAAATCCACTTTTACCTGTGGAATCATGTCTTGTTTCGGCGGCATGAATGGCTGCTCTTTATGAGCGATTAAAGCAAACAATCTCGAAGAATCCAGATCTCCCGCCGCGACTACTTCGCCACCGCTACCGCCAGTCAACAGCGCCTGGTACGAATCCAGCGCCAATCCGCTTTTCTTGTCGTTTGCGTTATGGCACGAAGTGCAATGCTCGCGGAAGATTGGCTTGATGTGATCTTCGTAAGTGATTTTCACTGGTTCGTCAGCCGCCACAACTAGACTAAAGGTTGGCAAAACACTTGCAATGAAGGTCGATATGGCCAAGCAATTCAGAACAATAAGTTGCTTATGAGTTGATTTTGCGTTGCAGTATTTCATCAGCGATGCTTCGTGAAGTAATGGTTGCTAAAAGCGATAGCGATCTGCTTCATCTTTAGTGGTTGAAAATGAATTCTCGGCTGTTCAAAATTGCCCAGAAGACGTCATGCAATCCCTGGTCCTCGTTGGGTGAGTCAGCAATCAACTTGATCAAGTTAGCTCGTTCCGATTCTGTTGGCTTTCTGCTCAAGCAGCGGGCGTATATTTTTTCGACAGCCGCCTCCTTGTTTAGCCCCAATTCTTTCCACTTTTTCAGCAACGCCCCTTGGGTTATTTTGCCGCTCGTAACACTGCCGTTAATCAAGTGCAGCGCTTGCGACAACGATGGATCGGTGGTCGCTTCATCGGCGCAAACAGTTGTTCTAGCACTTCTACCAAAGGAAGTCAGGAAATAATTGCTGGTTGCCCCGTCAGCGATTTGAACAGCTCTTGCACCGATTGGAAGACCACGAAATTTTTCCTTCGTTTCGGTCACTTGCGAGATGCAGTCCAGCATGCTCTCGGACGGAATCCTACGGACGCTAGCATGCGAGTAGTTTCGTTCGTCCTGCTGGTTCTCTTCATTGGGAGTACATGAGCGTTGGTAGGTAATAGAATTGCATATGTCGCGTACCAACCGCTTGGTGTCAAATTTATATTCAACCAATCGCTTTGCAAGCTCATCCAGCAGCTCTGGATTGCTCGGTGGGTTGCTGGCTCGAAAATCATCAACGGGGTTGACGATTCCAATTCCAGTAAAATGAGCCCAAATGCGATTGGAAATGCTCTTGGCGAAATAGGGGTTGTCGGTGCTCGTGATCCAGTCTGCTAAGACAACTCTGCGGTCTTTGCCGTTCACGTCCGGTGTCGGCCCACCGAGAAATTTGGGTTGCACGACCGCGCCGCCAATCGGATGCTTGACGTCGCCGCCACCACTATTGAAGATCAACAACTGTCGATAGTCTTCGCTTTGCTTGCGACCCACTTGTGAAAAGAAAGCATTAAATCCGTAGTAGTCATTCATGGTCCAGCGATCGAACGGATGGTTATGGCACTGAGCGCATTGCGTTCGAATGCCCATGAAAGTCTGTGCCACGTTTTCCGCCAGTTTCAATCGATCCAACTCGACTTGGTAAAAATTGGTGGCTGGATTTTGAAACGTCCCACCCGTTGCGGTCAATAACTCCCTAACAATTTGATCGATCGGAGTATTGGATGCGATCTTGTTGGTGAGCCAATTGTTATAGAGGTAGGCGGCTTTGTAGCTGACGTCGTTCTTGCTCTTGATCATGAGCAGGTCGGCCCATTTCATCGCCCAAATCTCGCTGAACTCCTTCCGTTCCAGCAATGCGTCAATCCACTTACTGCGTTTGTCCGGTTCAGTGCTAACAAGAAATGCCGCCGTTTCCTCCTCCGATGGCAGAAGTCCAGTAATGTCGATGGTGGTTCGGCGTACAAACTCATCGTCAGCACAAATACCGCTAGAAGGCAAACGAAGCTTTTGCAATTTATCATTCACTAAGTTGTCAACGTAACTGTTGCTCGAATTCGATTTCGCAAATCGAAGATTGGTTGGCAAGGCAAGCACCTGGGAGCCCACTGTATACGTATCAAATCTAGCCATCACGAAAGCTTCACCGCGAACGCCACTTGTGATTTTGCCATCAAACGCAACGGCTGCCGTTCGCTCATTGTTAGTGGTGAACGAGGCGAGGTCCCAAACGTCTCGTTGCGATCCATCTGCATAGGTTGCGACCGCAACTAGCCTTTGAATCGCGGCGTCTCCTTCGACGACCGCTTGATTGGGGTATATATCGACGGCGGTGACTGCTGGCGGTTTCGTAGCATCGATGGGTGCTCCGGCTTGCAACCAGGTCAGGAGCGTTTGATAGTGCTTGCTGCCAAGTTCAATTCTCTTCCCTCCTGTGTGTTGCACCGAGCCAGTTGCCTTTAACAGAATAAGGCTCTGATCTGGCACCGCCAAATTGATTCGACGTATTCCGATTTCGCGGGTGATGCGCTGGTAGTCGCCAGCCGGGTCGAAACCAAACAGACTCATCCGAAATCCATCCTTGCCACGTGCAGCCCCATGGCAAGAACCCGTATTGCAACCTACTTTGGTTAGGATAGGCATCACGTCGCGTTCGAAACTAACGGTGCGAACCA
>JAYVPE010000426.1:0-4437 GCA_043757575.1 Pirellula sp. | reverse complement strand
TGTAGCCGGAGTCGTGGCCGGAGCAGCCGCTAGTGCTTCCGGTTCCGTAGGCTCCAGCGTCGTTGGCACCTATGGCTCGATCACGATCAATAGCAATGGCTCCTACCAGTACAACCTCGACAATGCAAACACTGCCGTCCAAGCGTTGCGATTAACTTCCCAAACACTCAACGACGTTTTTACCTACACGGTGACCGATACTGCTGGGCTCTTGAGCACGGCAACCGTGACGATCACGATTCAAGGTGCAAACGATGCACCCGTAACCAATTCCGATTCTGCAACTGCGGTCGAAGCGGGTGGCGTGGCGAATCGGACTCCTGGGGTGGACCCTATCGGCAATGTATTAGCAAACGACACGGATCTTGACTTGGGCGACACCAAGACGGTGACCGGAGTTGCATTCGGTACTGCTTCCGTTGTAGCTGGGTCTGTCGGAGACGTTGTCGGGGGCAGCTACGGCTCGATCACGATCAACGCAGACGGCACTTATTTATACATGGTAGACAACAGCAATAGCACCGTGCAGTCGCTTCGAACATCCGCGGATACGTTAACAGAAATATTTACTTATACGATGCGTGATGCGGCTGGTTTGACCAGTACGACTCAAATCGCCATAACGATTTTAGGGGTTAACGATGCGCCGCAAAATGACGCGCTAAGGTACGCGACAAGTTACATTGATACGCTCTTCGTTAACGGATTGGGTGTACTAGCTGGCGCTACGGATGCTGAATCGGAATCGATCACAGCCCGATTATTAACGATGCCTTCCACTGGGTCGTTGACTTTTAATACTAACGGCACATTTAGCTATCGTCCTACCATTGAGTTTATAGGCAACGTGACATTCGTCTATCAAGCTTATGACGGGCACGAGTACTCGGATCCGATTACCGTGACGATCAACGTGGTGTTGCCCGCCAATCTGACTAAAGTCAATTCGGGATTAGGCGGAACTGATTCCAAGACTTCGAATAGCACAAATAAAGACAACCAGACAGGCAGTCCGAGTGACAACACGACACCAATACCCATTGGCAATGTTACTACTGCATTAATTCCGGTAGTGGAAAGCTTTTTGCCGAAAGGAATTTTGGTCGCAGCGCCTGCTGGGTTGGAGCCGTCTGGAACCGCACGCGGCCACGAGTTACATGGAATTGGACTGTCAGAAGCTAGGGGCAGTCTACGCGTAGGGGAGATGAGTGCCACCTTGACGCGTCGTGTGACGCGACAGCAGAGCGAACAGTGGATTTCCCAGATTGAGTACACCGAATCAGAACGTTTATCGAGGCGAGAAGAATTTGCTTGGCAGATAATGAACGATGACCAGCAAAAGCGGGATGAAAAATTGGATCAATCGCCGATTTCGCTCAATATGGGAACGGTGGTAACGACGGTCCTAGGAACGGGCGTGGTGCTATGGGTGGTTCAAGCGACGCAGTTAGCCGCGACGTTTATTACAGCAACAGCACCGACATGGATGCAACTCGACCTTGCCAGGACGTTGGAAGAACTCGCGAAAGAAAAGACCGCAAAAGATGAAGCGAGTGCAAAAATTTTCGAGTAGTCTATCCTACGCCGTTCGCAATAATGCCAGCCAGGTATCCGGCTTTGAAACCCGCATCGATATTCACGACTGCGACGTTTGAAGCGCAACTATTTAACATGCCCAACAGGGCGGCCAAACCGGCGAAATTCGCGCCATAACCGATGCTAGTGGGTACCGCGATAACGGGACATCGAACGTGTCCGGCTAGGACACTAGGCAATGCTCCCTCCATCCCTGCAACGCAAACGATTGCAGCCATTGTTTGCAGCTTTGATACTTGGGACATGAGTCTATACGGGCCAGCCACACCGATATCTTGAATCATTATCGTTGGTACTCCCATCCAAGCAAGTGTTTCAAGTGATTCCATCGCGATAGGCTCGTCGGTGGTTCCTGCGCTGACCACAGCCACGGTTCCTTGTTTTTGATTGTTTTTCCGTTCGATGTCATTGGGAGCAATTGGAGTTACGTGGCCAGCGATTCGTAAGGTTCGCCCGATGTTGCTCCATCGGGTGAAGGTAAACATTTCGGTGAGCGGGCGCACTTGCTCCGGAGTGACGCGTGTGACGAGTACTTCATCGTTGTCGGCCAGAAGTGCTTCTGCAACTGTACGAATAGCGTCTGGGGATTTGCCTGACCCGTAGATAACCTCGGGATACCCACAGCGTCGTTTACGATCTAAATCAGGAGTCACTGATCCCTGAATCTGAACGGCGGCTTCGAGGATTCGTTGTCCCAGTTCGATAGGCGTGAGACTGCCATTCTGGAACGCAGCCCAAATGCGTTTGATTTTTTCGTTTTCTGTAGTCATGTTTTTCAGATTTTTGGGAGTTAGGCCTGCGGCTGAACATTTAAATTCTCTATGAAAAATGCATCAAGCTTCAAGCCACTGCGGTTCGCGGTTTAGGATCAAGTCGAGGATTCGCCCGATTGCCTGAGCTGACTGTTCACGAGGCATAGACGGCAGATCGCGGCGACTGTGAAGCACTTGTTCAGGCGTAAGAGGTATGTGCACGAAACCAATCGAGCACAATCGATTATGCATTTCATGCCAATGGTGAGATAGGAACATAGCAGCGTTGCAAAGATACGTTCCAGCATGAAAAGATACCGAACATGGTATCCCGCTGGACCGCAATTGTAGATTCCAATGATCGAGGGGAAATTTGGTCCGGTAGGCTACCGGTGCATTCTGGACGAGTGGGCCAAAAAAGTCCCCTGCCGCTTCGGTCATGCCAGCCACATTGACGGCTATTGCCTCCATTTGCACACGACTAATCCCGGGGGCCTGACCAAGGTGCAAAACAGCATCAAATCCGAGTGTGAGATCTTTTTCTAGTCGCGATTGTAGCTGTATCAAATCGACCGGGTATCGGCGAGTCGTGACCCCCATTGGAAGGCCATGGTGGTGCAGAAAGGCGACCAACGCTTCCCAACTGGAATTCTGCTCCCAGGTGTCGTAGGGTTCGAAGGCTGTTAACAAAACTCGCAATTCAGTCCTCAGGGTCGAAAGTCTCAAATGGGGCCAGTAACACTATTTATACCTCTTTTGTAGTCGAAAAATGCTGTTGTGCACCGTGAAGGTGAAGAACAAGCCTGGAATTGACCTCGTCATTGGGATAAAGTGGGAGAAGAACCCCACCCAGGACCACTTTATGAAGGCGAATCCGATGCTTCGATTGGAAAAATTTCTCCTCCGCAACATTGCGGCGGTTTCCATGGTCGTTTCCGTTGCAATTCAAGCTCAGGTCGCATATTGCGAGGATTTGTTCCCAGACAAGAACCTTGAGGCGGTCGTTCGCCGCGAAGTTTTTGAAAAACGGTACAACACTGAGCCCATCACCGCTGACGATGTTAAAAATATTTCGCAGGTCGTGGGCAAAGGAAAGGGTATCAAGAGTCTGGAAGGCCTACAAAACTGCAAGTCATTGATGAAGATCGATCTTGAAAAGAACGAAATCGTTGATTTAAGTCCGATTAAGGAACTGAAACTGCTTCAGTCCATCGATTTCGCATCCAACAAAATCGAGTCGCTTGATCCGATCGCACAATTGATTCAGTCGCAGTATCTGCAACTTTCTAAGAATGCGATCGTCGATCTGGCTCCGCTCCGAGAAATGAAGAATCTTCGTTCTCTCTATATCGCGGACAATAAAATCAAATCGGTTGAGCCCGTGTCAGGCTTGAAGAAGATGTGGACGCTTGATATCGCCGGAAATCCTATTGAAGACACGGCTCCGATAGGTCAACTAAAGGGCCTCGAATCGATTAACCTAAAAGGCTGCGGCGTCAAGAGTCTTGAGTTTGTTCGATCTCTCACTCCAAACTTCATAATGCTCAACGGCAATTCGATCACAGACTTTGGCCCCCTTGCAGACGCTTGTGAAGCGGATGCAAAAACAGAGCGTCGGTTTGCTCCGTTTCTTCGATTGTATTTGGATGATGCAACGTTAAAAGAAGCCTCACAAGCCGCCGCAATCGAAAGGTTGAAAACAGCCGGGGTCAGAATCAATCCCAGCAAGTAGGACCTGCATGCTGAGCAGGACTTCGTATGAAATCTATCGGACGGGACAGATGGTCCCATCCTGACAACAAGTTACAAGGGAAACGAAGTTTTGCATGGCCCGAGGCTATGCCGGTTAAACATTGCAAAAGCAGACGCACATCATGAATACAACTCTTTTCGACAAATCCATTCGCCTATTCGTTTTCGCGTGTGCGTTGGCCAGCAATGTTCAGTCGCAATCGGACGATTCGCCTCCGCAGTTTCGCCCTCGTACCGACCCCAACTCAGCCAGAGATCTTCAAATTCTGAGAGACGAATTGAACAAAGCGACCGACTCAAAAGGAGCCGTCAATCCGTTAGGCAATTTCCTGCAACG
>JAYVPE010000425.1:0-4452 GCA_043757575.1 Pirellula sp. | reverse complement strand
GCAACCGCGGTTTGTTTGCCAATGCGCGAGCCACAGCAACGCGTTGCTGTTGACCAACCGAAAGTTGGCTGGGTAAGTAATGCATACGATCGGACAGGCCGACTTTGCTGAGTAGTTCTTTACCACGTTCTGCGTTCATTTTTTTGCGGGCAAAGGTCATGCCCAAACGGACGTTTTCCAATGCAGTAAATGCGGGTAGTAAATTAAATGTTTGAAAGACGTAGCCCATCTTGTCTGCCCGAATTCGATCGCGAGTCGCTTCGGAAAAGTGGGTGAGTTCCGTGCCATCAAGTCGGATCGAGCCGCTGTCAGCCGAGACAATTCCTGAGATAATATGCAGCAGCGTCGTTTTCCCACCGCCGCTTTCGCCTCGCAGTACTACTTGCTCGCCTTGAGCAACGTCGAGTTGCGGGATATCGAGTATCAGCAATCGGTTGCCGGACGGTTCTTGGTACGACTTTTGAAGGTTTCGAATTTCTAGCATGTAGATGTCATTAGGTCATTAGGTCGTAGAGTGGTTTGTCTAGGATGAGGCTACGAACTGAAGCCAGCTCCAGTTCAGTTTGCCCGTGGAACCCGCGCAGCGGCGGGCGCTGGATAGGCGGCGTGTCTATCAGTTCCCGCGGCTGCGCCGGTTAAACAGGAAGCAGGTCCTGCGGCTGCGGCAGTTTATCCATTTCGGTCGAAGCGTTTGCTCTTCATAACACGGTCGATTTCGCGACCTGCGTCCGCTTTCTTTAGCGTCTCCCGCTTGTCATGGAGTTTCTTTCCCTTGCAAAGTGCGATCACACATTTGGCTTTACCGCGTTCCGCAAAGTACACACGCAGCGGAACCATCGTGAGGCCACGCTCCTTGGATCGTCCTACAAATCGGAGCAACTCGTGTTTATTCAAAAGCAATTTGCGAATGCGTTTAGTGGGATGGTTCCAGATGGAGGCTTGTCGATACTCTTCGATTTCACAGCCGACCAGCCATAGTTCACCGTCTTTGATGCGAGCGTACGCTTCTTCTATGGAGCATTTTCCATTGCGCAGGCTCTTCACCTCGCTGCCGTGCAGTACAATTCCGCATTCAATGGAATCTAGAATCTCGTATTGGTGTTTGGCTTTGCGATTGTCGGTCACCATTTTGTGTGTGGGTGTGCTGGTCGCTTTGGAAACAACGGATTTAGCGTCTTTGTCCTTTGGCTTGGTGGGCTTTGGCTTGCTGCTTGGTGCCGTTGGCTGCGATTTTTTATTCAATGTCTACCTGCTCACGTTTACTTTTTGCGAAGGGAACTCAAAAACAGCAAACGTTTCGTTGAGCTCATTTGGGGATGGATACAGGATTGGTAGCAATGGTGGAATCTGCCCGGCGACGCGACGGTCTAACAGAACATAGCGGATGCCGTACTTGGCCTGCAACTCCCAGAGTTTCTCAGTAGTCCACGGTTGAAGGATCTTTTCTTTGTCGAATCGGTATGCGTCGGAGAGTCGCTGACTCCATTCGACCAACGCTTCCGCGTTCTGAGGTGCATCTTTCCAGCAAGCTAATTCAGGTCGACCGGTATGCCACTTGAATGACTGTTGACGCCGAGGAGTCAGCCAAAGCGATTCCGGGTCCGAACGATCTCGGATCCATTCACAGACATGAAGCCAATCCTCAAATTGTTTGACTTGTTCTAACGCCGAGTCGGATTTTGCCACAAAGTGAGCTTTGTCACCAGCGGGAATGACTTCTCTAAAATTCGTATCAAATCGGTAACCAAGGATTATAAGTCCGGGAACAAGTACACAGGTCCAGGCAAGCCATCTCGCTCCTAAAGGACTTGGCCTAAAAATTAGTTTTCCATAGGCAAAGGAAACGACTAGCGAACCAATCATCATGGGCATCGCTACATCATTCCACCGGAACAGATAGAACCGAAGCAGTTTCGAGGTAAGTTTCGGAAACGCCTTGCCGAACGCCACGTCGATCAAAAGCCCGAACAGGGCAATAGCAAAGCCAAAGAGCCCCCATCCTAGCACAAGTTGCAACCCTCTGGGAATTGTCGCAAAAACATTGGCTGCGGGGGCTTTGAGTGATAAAGCGCCGTTTTCAGTGGAGCCGTCGACATTGGTCATGGGCGTCGCGTGTAGGTGCCATTTCGAACGGGTCGCCATCCAAATCATAATGCATGCACAAAGGAGTTGGATTCCGAAATTTTGCCAACGAATCAAGCTAAACCGGGTGGGAGCCAAATGGTGTCCGAGTCGCACGTAGACTTGTTTCATAGCACTTTCGCTGGCCAGTGCGGGATCGGTTCCCCAATCGATTGCAATTGCTGGAACCGCACCGACTATGACTCCAACGAGGCACACGGCCCAACCCGCTCGGTGCATAGCAAACCATCGAGAAAAATCTCGAAAAGAGATGGATTTCGGACTGTTACCAGACTTTTTGCAGCAATCGATTATCAAAGAAACGGTTGCGACACAAACGATTACCCAAATTCCGGTGACAACGTGATACGCCGCAGCACCCCCGAGCAGAGCCCATGCCAAAGTCCATCGTTGCCGAATGGCGAGTGCGAGTCCAGCAAAAATGAGAGCGTAGGCAATTCCTTTGGATTCGCAGCCGCCAACGACCCATTCCCCTGCCCAATGCCCAAAATGAAGCCCGACCAGCCACAAAAGCCCCAAGCTGCATGCGACCAGCGGTGCTTTCCTAGTTACCTGCCCAAAATCAAGTGATCGCTGGGATTGGCAAGGCGTTCGACAATTTAACCACAGTGATCTGCCCAGCATTGTCCAACCAATCGCTAAAAAGATCCAAGTCAAGAATCTTCCTGTCCAAACGGCCCAGGCCATTGGCATGCATTGCGTCAAATAGCCAAAGCTAGCAAAAAAAAGCCAATGTGCATCACCAGACTCCAAAAACAAATCTCCCTTTCCGAAACTGGCGTCCCAAAAGTGGGCTGCTTTGGTCCAATAGTGAGGTTCATTAATGGCTGGTACTAAACTGCCTGCATAAATGAAAAAAACACAAAATACGCACAGGAAATCAACAAAAAACGAGTTCTGCCAACTAGATTTAAAGTTGTTTTCTGCATACTCCCTTGTACTAACTGCTGGGATGGGTGAACTCATTAATTCTCGAGTTTTTAAAGCGTTAGGTTTGGTTGGAAGATTGGGTAAATACGTTTCAATGTCACGGGAAATCAATAAAACAATAACGATCAGACCACAAACGACTAGCAAAACGGAAATTTTTCAGAAAATCTGCTTGACAGCTCATCGTTTTTCTTGACTGTCACAGTGTGTCATTTAAAGTTGAGAGGAACTGATTATGCGTGTGGACATTATTTCGGCCATGAAGTCTCAGCGTTGTAAGGCAGTCTACGAAATTACAGGATCAGGAGATGGGTATTTTGCCCAAGGATCGCAGGAAGGGAAGTCATGTTAGTATTATCGAGAAAAAAGAACGAGAGTATCGTTATCAACAATGAGATCACGATTGTCGTGGTCGAGATTCGTGGGGACAAAGTCAGGTTGGGCGTTGAAGCTCCAAGAGAAGTCCCCGTGCATCGGCGTGAAGTTTTCGATGCGATTCAACGGAATCTAGAATCTCAGGCATCCGAACAAATAGAGCATACAGAGCATACAGAAGAGTCGTAAGACTTCTGTGAATGTCATTGCATGCTCTTTCCAGTACTGAATTGGCCCAGTTCATTAACGCCTTTTCAGTGCAAGACTTGACAGAACCGCAGTGTCTCGTACACTTTTGCCTCGCTTCAAGGCATTGCCAGCAGAAATGCGGCCCCGTCGTCTAGAGGCCTAGGACACTGCCCTTTCACGGCGGTAACACGGGTTCGACTCCCGTCGGGGTCATTTCGTTAATTTTCACCGCACATCGTGCACCATCAGAACCCAGCAAATCGCTGGGTTTTGTCGTTTCTAGGATTGGCTCAGATGGCGCTAGATTGTGAGCAACGGGGGCGACTGTGGGGGAACGGAAAATAGCCTTGAACAACTCCAGCACCGCATACCGTTGGATTCATCCTGAAAGCGCCAGCAATTGCAGAATGGACGCTGGACATCCAAGTGTATCTTAACTTGCATGGGCGCAACTGGTTTTGCTCATTGCTTTCCGTCAACTCTGGGGCAGCGGCTCGCTTTCCTAATTCCACCAATACCGCATCACACTTCGACTTCACGATCTGTTGAAGTTCGCGATCCTCAGGAATCCGATTGAAGGTTTCATTAGCCCAACTTCCCCAACACGTTTTTCAATAATTTTTTTGCGGTGCGGTGGAGTGGTTTTGCGGGATGGTTTGGTGCTGGATGCTTCCCTTAGATTGTGGAAAACCCGGAAATCAAATGGTGTGAGAATTCGAGTGGTCTTGGAGCCATTGTTTTTCGCCGGTAGCTTGACGAGTTATGTATATCCGTCAACAGTTCAAAACCGTCGCAGGGAAACGTCGAGCATACTGG